>CALYAR010000047.1 GCA_944393585.1 uncultured Clostridia bacterium
TCATTGAATGCCTTGTTCATCAAAACTTCCTGCTGCTGCTGTACATGTTCAAACGACCAGCTGTAATGCTGAAGGTTCTGTACCCACTCAAAGTAAGAAACCGTTACGCCGCCGCTGTTTGCCAGAATATCCGGTACCAGGAACACGCCGTTCTTATACAGAATTTCATCTGCTTCCGGAGTCGTCGGACCGTTTGCACCTTCACAGACCACCTTTGCGCGGATCGATCCCGCATTTTCAGCTGTAATCTGGTTTTCCAACGCACAGGGAACGATTGCATCAATCGGAAGAGCAAAGAAATCCTCTTTGGAAATCTCTTCGCCGTAGCCATTGTTTTCTACAATCTTAGTCTTTTTTACTTCTTCGAACATTCTCGGAATGTCTAAGCCGTTTTCATTGTAAACAGTGTGATAAATATCCGACACGCAGACTACTTTTGCACCCAGCTTATGCAAGTACAAAGCAGTATAGCTGCCGACGTTTCCAAATCCCTGAACAGCTACTTTTGCTTTGGAGAAATCAACGCCCAATCTCGTCAAAGCAGCCTTGCACATGTTGGCAACACCATATCCCGTTGCTTCTGTTCTGGCCAGAGAACCGCCGAACTCGACAGGCTTACCGGTAAAAGTGCCAGGAGCCCACTGCCCGGTTACCTTTTCATACTCATCCACCATCCAGGACATAATTTTACCGTTGGTATTGACATCCGGTGCCGGAATATCTACTTTTTCGCCAATCATGGGAGCTAAGGCTGCAGCATAGCCGCGCGAAACCCGCTGAAGTTCCGCTTCGGAATAATCTGCCGGGTTAATTGCAATTCCGCCCTTGCCGCCGCCGTAAGGAATGCCAGTTACACAGCATTTGAATGTCATCCAGGTAGCCAAAGCCTTTACTTCATCCAAAGTTACATTTTGATGGAAACGGATTCCGCCTTTGTACGGACCGCAGGCATTGTTATGCTGTGCACGGTAACCAGTAAAAGTTTTTACAGTGCCGTTGTCCATTTTGACAGGGAAATTTACTTCGATGACCCGCATTGGATTTTTCAAAATTTCATAAACTGCCGGGTCCGCATTCAATTTGTCGCACGCTTTTTTCACTTGTTTCTGCGCGTTGACAAAAGGATTTAAGGTTTCTTTTTCACTCATCTCAAACACTCTCCTTATTATTTTGAAGACGCCAACGGTTCAACCTCCTGCATTTGCAGCCGGGTTCTCACACTCAATAGCACCCTTGGTTTCTATACATACCATACCGCAATTTTAGTTAGAAATCCAACCGTTTTCCCAAAAATCATTGACTGATTCCACGATGTTTCAAAGCACAATGTAAGCCCTTACACAAAAATCCATTTTCACCCAAATTATATTGTGCCCTTAATCAAAGGCGGGGAAAAATCCCCGCCTTTTGCTTTCATTGCGGTATCAGATCGTTTCTCTTTTAAGACAAATAAACCACTTTTCCAGTATCATTCGACTCATACGCACAGTTCATCACTTTCTGAACATAGAGCGCATCTTCGATCGGCACCTCAATGGGGGCATCGTTTAAAATCGAATTACTGAAGGATTCCACTTCTTTGGTATACATGTTGCCGAACGTAACGTCAATGTCTACCGGTTTTACGTCGTTGCGGTCCTGCGCTGCGTCATAGCCCAAAGTATCATCCGTCAATACTACGTCGAGCTTGCCTGCTTCTACCTGGCTGATGGTTCCCTCAGCCAGCATGCTGCCCTTGGTTCCATAGATCTCAAGGCGGCATTTTGCAGCGGCATCCGGAATATTAAAGTTTGCATCAACATAAGCATATGCGCCGTTTTCCAGTTCAAACAAAGTGGAAGAAGAATCGTCAACTTCATAGCCAAACGTCTTATTGGCCGAGAAGCCCGTTACCTTTTTCGCTTTTGAACCGGTAATATACTGAATCAGATCGATGCAGTGAACCCCCATATCCACCAATGCGCCGCCGCCGGCAGTAGCCTTCTGCTGCCGCCAGTTGTTTTCCATTTTGGGGAACCAGCAGGTCAGCTGTCCGCGGCAGGATACTACCTGGCCCAGCTTTCCTTCTGCGATGATATTCTTCATCACCTGGTGGTAGCTGTGATAACGCATCATCAAACCAACTGCGATTTTAACGCCTTCTTCTTCGCAGACCCGCTTCACTTCTTCTCCGTCCTCGACTGTAAAAGCAACCGGTTTTTCTATCAGAATGTGCTTTTTCGCACGCGCCGCAGCAATGGCCTGTTCTTTATGAAATCCAACCGGCGTTGCAATGTAAACTGCTTCTACTTCCGGATCGTTTACCAAGTCCTGATAATTATCATAGGCCTTTACCGCTCCATGCTTGGCGCGAAGCTTTTCTGCCAATTCCATATTAATTTCCGATACTGCATAAAGCTCTGCATTCTCAGCCAGCAGCATTCCCGGAATTGTACGCCGGTCTGCAATGCCTCCGGCGCCGATTACGCCCCATTTTACTTTTTTCATTCTATAATCCTCCTAAATCGATTGGTGGTTGTCTTAGTTGCACTCTGCCTCAAGCGGACCTGCCAGTTCTTTCAGGAAGAACAGTTTTCCGGGCAGCGTCGGAATATAGCTGGAAGTTACCCATCTGGTCGGTCCATAGCGGAGCGTCATCCAAAGCGACATGCCCTGCCACTGCATTCCGCGGCCAAATGCACCGTCACAGCCGCCGATCACCGAATCCGACTGCAGGAATAAGCCTGGTCCAATGGTATTTGCCCGGCAGGGAACCAGTGTTGTCCGGCTCTTAAAGCTTGTAAGGGCATTTTGTTCAATGGTAAGCGGATGAAGTTTGGCGCCCAGACGGTACGGCTGCTTCTTCCATTCCTCATCGGTTTCGAATTCAGCGGCAAAATGCGGCTCCCAGAACGCAATATGGCACATTCTTCCGATTCCGAATACGGTAATTAATTTTGCACCTTCTGCTTTTAATTTTGCAATCTTTTCCGGATAGGTCGGCAGATTGGTCTTTGTGGCAAAATTTCTCTGTTCTACCGGAACCGTGAGCTCTCCCAAAGGACCATAAAACGCATCTTCCATGGCATGCTGGAAGGAACCGGAGTTTGACGGATCCAGCGTGTTTCCTTCTCCATCACTCCATTCATCCATATTAAAGCCATACACATGAGAGCAGGAAACATTCCACTCTTTCAGGAAATAAACCGCCCAGCGGTACATGCCCATCGGGCCGACCGGAAGAATCATAGCAAGCTTTTGTCCGGCAATGCTTGCCTTGCGGATCTCATTGGCAATCTCATGCCCCATCATCATGTCAAAATCCGCTACACTCTGGCACTCCACCGGTTTAAAATCCTTATTCCAGAAATCCTGGCGGTCAAAAATTTCCTCCGGCTTGTGCGAAGCACATTCGTCAATCTTTTTCATATCCCAGCCGGCCGGGAAAAAGCCTTCCATTAAAGAACCGTTTACAGTATCCATAAAATCCATGATTTAAAACACCTCTTTTTATAAAATTTCCTCTTTTACGGGAGGAGCCGCTTGGGGACGTAACGCGGCCAGCAGGACTCCTGCCGGAACCCTTCTGCAAACGCAACGCCGCACTGCAGTCCGCGGAACTTGGAGCAGGTCCGGACAAAGTCAATAAAGTCAATGTGGTCATGCTCAAGCATCCATTTAATCTGGCTTTCATGCTTGCTGAGCCCTTCTAACTTCTGTTCGATGGTATCGCTGATGTCCACATATTCCGTCGGCAGGAAATTAACGCCTGCCAGTGTGTCCATATAAAACAGGGGAACAATGTTATAAAATCCCGATGCTTTTGTCTCATAATGAGGAACGCTGGAGACAAAGCTTGCATCATAGACAAGTTTGCTCACTTCCTCATGATCCTTCATATAATCATCCGGATTATGCGTAATGATGATATCCGGCTTGGTGTAACGGATGACGTTTACCACTTCGTTTCTTACTTTATCGTTATAGGAATCCACCGTCAAATCGTTGACATTGATGGAAATCGATTCTGCTCCGATGACCGCCGCCGACTCCCGCGCTTCCTTATCGCGGATTTGAATTAATTCTTCCGGCTCTATCACAGCATGTCCCAAACTTCCGTTTGCTATATGGCACATAAATACTTTGTCGCCTCTTTTGACATACTTTGCTAATGTTCCGGAGCATCCGATTTCCAGATCATCAGGATGGCATCCAACTGCCAAAACATTCATGGGTTTGCCTCCAAACTTAAGTAAAATTTAAGATTCATGACACTTTGATCCATATTGCACCGATGCCGGCTGTTTCAACAGCGGCATCCTGTTACAATTCTATAAAAATTCACCGGAAGCGGACGGACGACTGGTCCGCCCGCTTCCGGCCCTGTGCACTCCTCCATGAGGAGGAAAGGATTCTTATTTTCTTACCTTTTCCGCAGCATTGCGAATACCAGCAATGATATTGTCCAAATCATCTTTGGTAAGTCTCGGATGATGCGGGGTATTGAGCTCTCTCTTATAGAAGAAAGCGTCAGCATTCGGGCAGTTGGAAACTGCTTTATATTGACGGAACGATGTGAAATCGTAGGTCGGCTGATAGTGGAGAATGCCCTGAACGCCTTCTTCACGGTACAGAACTCTCAGGAAATCATCTCTGGATGCACCCAGCTCTGCTTCTTCTACGCAGACAGTATACAAATGATAAATGTGTCTGCAGTTCGGATCCTCATAAACCGGTGTAATACCCTTAATGCCCTGAATGCCCTCGGTGATGTATCTGCCGTTCTTAATGCGGATTTCATTCAGCATTTCGAGTTTCTTCATCTGCTCAACGCCGACAGCACCCTGGCATTCGTTCATACGATAGTTGTTTGCCCATTTTCCGCCTGTCAGTCTGTTGTCAAAATGAGACGGAATCCAGTAGTCGGTCTGAGATTCCCAGTCATAGTTGCCCATGCAGCGCAATTTGTCAATTGCCTCTGCCCAGCGGTCGTTGTTGCAGGTAACCATACCGCCCTCACCCAAAGTGGTGATATTTTTGAGGGAATGGAAGCTGAAGGAACCGAAATCGCCGATGGAGCCTGCCTGTCTTCCTTTATATGTAGCACCCGGTGCATGCGCACAGTCTTCGACTACAATCAGATGGTAGCGGTTTGCAATGTCCATAATTGGATCCATATCGCAAACCTGTCCGCCGTAATGAACAACGAAAATTGCTTTTGTACGGTTGGTAACAAGTTTTTCAATGCTGTTGGGATCAATATTGAAGGTTTTAGGATCAATGTCCGCATAAACCGGCGTAGCGCCTTCCTTCACGATCGCCAGGCTTGTCGCAACAAAGGTATTCGGAGTTGTGATAACCTCATCTCCCGGACGCAGTCCAATTGCCTGGGCAATAACATGCAGACCGGTTGTGCAGTTGGATACTGCCAGTGCATGCTTCACGCCCAACTTTTCTTTGAACATGCTCTGGAACTGCTGAACCTTTGGTCCCATGGTCAGCGAATCCTTGTGCATTGCCTCTAAAACAGCTTTTTCTTCATTCTCATCATAGATACTGCCAAAGAAAGAATAGGGAACCTTCAGTTCAACGCCGTCGTCTACTGCATAGCTGCTGGTAATACCACCCTCAGTCTCTTTTCCGACACTGATTTTGTTGTCGTTTTCCAGTTTGCTTGTTTCGCTCATTAATAATTCCTCCCTTTAAATAATGATCTACAATTGTTAACAGCACCACAAAATACAGAGTGCTTTATTCGTATCTAATTGTAAGTATATTCGATCCTTTTGCGTTTTACTTTGCAGATTGTATTTCAATCTTAGCGTTTTTGATGGAAATTAACTTTTTTTCATCTTCTGCAATCCACATTATGGAATTTATGATAATTTTCCTTCTTTTTTGTTATATAATAACATTATTTTGGTAACATTTTAACATTTTAGAATTATTATAACAAATTATTTTCTCTATTTACATCCTTAAAGTTTTACAATTTACATCCTTAAAGTATTGGGGCAAATAAATTCCCATTATTGGAAATTTGTTTTTGCAGGGATCATCCGTTCCGGAACCGTCATTAAAAATGCCAGACAGCACAGCGCCGCATAAAAACGGGGCTGGCCTGGCATTTGACATGCTTTCTGGAATCTGCTAAAATCAGATTACCATTTATGATATAGGATTATCATGGCTGTTTCAGCCAATGACGCAGGTTCGGCGGCAGATATTTGTCTCGCTGCTGTTCCCATAGATTACGAGGAGATGTACTATGGCGATTCAAATTACAAAGAATAAATTCCGCTTTGTCATAGCGGGCGGAGTCCTGATTCTATATTTTATTTTTTTATTTGGGCTGGGATACATCTATTATCCTGCGTACAACTGGAAAATGCTGCTGGTCATCAGTGCGGCAGCGGCCGGTTTTATTTTCAGCTGTGTGGCGGATATCACGATTCCAGTTTGGGCTAACACTACTTTAGGGGCCCTTTGCCTTGTTGCCTCACCGGTTTTATCGGTTTGGATGATAGAGCGGATGCAGGGCGGTGTATTGCAGCTTATCTCGTTCAATTTTTGGATTAATGTGCTTTTCTGCTTTGGTTTGATTTTACTTTTGCTGCTGATTACTAATCGGATAAATCTTTCCATTATAATTGGGATTTCCTTTTTCTTTATCCTGGGAGTTGTGAACCACTATGTGGTAGAATTTCGTCAAAACCCCATTCAGCCATGGGATGTACTGGCAATTGGCACAGCTGCAAGTGTCGTTACACGTCTTGACTTTACTGTCGAGAGAGATATTGTCGGTGCGGCAGGAATGCTGTTTTTGTTTTTAGCAGCAGTAATACCGGTAAAGAACCCGCCTTTTTTAAAAAAACGTCATGCTTATACACAAATTCCAGTTGCCTGTCTGATGGTGGTCTGTATTTCCGCTTTTGTCTATCAGGTTACCGCAAACCGTGATAATTTTTATATGGATGCGTGGGATACAGTAGGATCATCTCAGTCGAACGGTTTGATTTTGAACCTGGTGCTGAATCTGGAAACCATGCGGAACAAAGCTCCTGCTGGCTACAGTGCCGAAGCGGCGGCCAAAGCAGTCTTTGGCGATGATTATGAACACCAGGGGATCAGCAGCGGTGATGGTTCTGTTTCTGCCAGCACAGCTCCAGATGATGAGGATACAACCCGCAAACCCAATATTATTGCGATAATGAACGAAAGTTTTTCTGATTTGGGTATTCTGGGCGATATCGGCGGAGACGAGGATTACATGCCGTTTTTGCATTCGCTTTCCGATAACACAGTAAAAGGCCAATTGGTGGTACCTGTCTTAGGAGGCGGAACCTGTAATACAGAATATGAATTTTTGACCGGCAACACCTGCTTCATGCTGCGGGAAGGAAGCTATCCCATGCAGCAGTTTGTGACCTCGGCCTCTCCTTCCATCGTTACCACTTTAAAGTCCCAGGGATATGACAGCGTAGCCATTCATCCTTATGGAGCGACTGGATGGAACCGGAACAGGGCTTATCCCCTGCTGGGGTTTGACCGTTTTTTGTCTATAGACGATTTTACCGATCCTGAGTATCTGCGCGACTATATCAGCGACCGATGCTCATACCAGAAAATTATCGAACAGTTTGAAAATAAAGGAGATAATCCTATCTTTATTTTTAATGTAACAATGCAGAATCATGCTGGTTATGGCATTCCCTACGATAATTTTGAAGACAGCTATTCGTTTCCAAACGATGATCAGTTCCCTCAGGCCAAGCAATATCTGTCCCTAGTGCAGGAATCAGACCGTGCTTTTCAGGAGCTGGTGGAATACTTTCAAAGCGTTGAGGAAGAAACGATTATTCTCTTCTTCGGCGACCATCAGCCGGCATTGGGCGATGACTTTGTGGAATATCTGACAGAGCATGGAACGCTTTCTGAAAAAGAAGCTAAAATGTCGCAGTATATTGTTCCTTTTTACATCTGGGCAAACTACCCAATTTCAGAAGAAGATATCGGGACAATCAGCGTGAATTATTTGTCCACGCTGCTGCTGGAAACAGCAGGCGTGAAAATGACTGCATACAATGAATACTTGGCCGAACTAATGGAAATACTCCCGATTGTTTCGCCAATCATTGGAGAGGACCAGTACGGATATCAATTTAACTGCCGCGACGCAGATTCTCCTTACTGGGAGCTGCTCAATGAGTATCATATGATTCAATACAACAACGTATTTGACCGCCGAAACCGAGTAAACGAAATTTTTTATTTAAAAGACAGTGGATAAAAAACCGGCATACGGAAAATCGCCATGATATGAAGATGTTTTTTAATGGAATAAACTGATTGTTTGGAGGGGAATCTTTTGATGCGGAAACAACTGCTGTTCATCTTTAATCCCAAGGCGGGCAGGGGCGAAATCAAGAATGCACTCTTTTCCATTATCAATGTCTTTTCCCAAGCCGGCTATGTGGTAACACTTTGTCCTACGCAAGAGGCGGGCCAGGTCGGCGAGCTGATCCGCACGGAGCTTTTGGACAAGGATCGATTGGTGATCAGCGGAGGGGACGGTACGCTTAACGAAGCAGTCACTGCCTTGATGCAGTGGAATCCTTCTCTTCCGTTTGGGTATATTCCTGCCGGTACTGTAAATGACTTTGCGGCAAGCATGAATTTATCAAAAAACAAACAGCGTGCCGCCGAAATGATCGTATCCGGAAAGCCGTTTGCCTTTGACGTCGGTCAAATCGGCGATCGATACTTTGCTTATGTTGCTGCATTCGGAGCTTTCTCCGAGGTGTCTTATACCACTCCACAGCAGTATAAAAATATTTTCGGACGTGCCGCCTACTTTCTCGAGGGTATTTCCCGATTGGGTAAAATTAAGAGCTATCCGCTTCAGGTAGAGTATCCGGAGGGCGTGATTGAAGATGAATTTATCTTCGGTATGGTGACAAACAGCGTTTCCGTCGGCGGTTTTTCCTTTTCCAAACGTGCAAATATCGCTCTCAACGATGGACTGTTTGAAGTATGCCTGATCAAAATTCCAAAAAACCCCATTGAGCTTCAGTCAATTATCAACGCACTGCTCTGGCAGAAGCCCGACCCCGCCCTCATGTATACATTCAAGGCGTCATGGCTGCGCATTCGCTCTGAAGCGGAAATGGATTGGACACTTGACGGAGAATTTGGAGGCAATACTACCGATACGATATTAAAAAATAACAAAGAGGCACTCAAAATTTTAATTCCGGAAGAAAATCCAACGAAACAGATCGAAGAGCCGGACAAACAGCGGCCTGAACTGACAGAACCGCAAATAGAGAGCGCTCATCCGGAGTCAGAATAAATGGAAACGGCGCAGCACATTTGCCTTTGCCTTTTACCTGCTGATCTGGAATGCACCGGCATGGCGCTGTAAAAAGGCGATAAAATACTGAAACTTTATACTCTTCCTTGCAACAAAACTGCTTTTTTATGAAAAGCGGTTTTGTTTTTGAGGATAGTGTTGAAAAATACCAAACAGTATGATATGATAAAGACGCTGTCTGAATCCCTCTTTTCAGAAGCAAAGCGGGGATAAGGCAGCGTCACTGATAGCACAGAGTAGGTGAAAAGGCGTTAAGTGTCCGCAGGACGGGGAGTTGTCTGCGGAACGAAAAGCTCCTGCAAAGAGGAGCTTGCGGTCTTTTTGCCGCATCCCGCTGTAACAATCATTTCAAAAAGAAGCTGTCCTTCTTGCTAAAATAATTGTTCAGCAAATTTATGTTAAAGGAGGCGGCTATTGTGAAACAAAAATTTTATCAATCATTTCTCGAATTTCGAAATCTTCGTTCCCTGATCGGCATGGCTATGCTTCTGGCCCTTGGAGTCATCCTAAATCTATTTTCTACCCCGATTCCAATTCCCATCCTGGCCGGTACTTATGTGACGCTCGGCTTTATTCCCAATGCGCTGTTGGGGATGATGTACGGACCGGTTGCCGGAGCACTGGCGGCTGGAATCGGAGATATTCTGCAATTTATTGTAAAACCGGACGGTGGATTCTTTTTTGGCTTTACCCTGTCTGCAATGCTGACGGTCTTTTTAAACGGCTTGTTCTTTTATAAGTTTAAACTGACAATTCCCAGACTTTTGGCCAATCGTTTTCTCATCAATATGTTTGTCAACGGTGTTTTGCAGACGCTGTGGGTCTCTATGATGGGGGGCAAAAGCATGGCGGTTTTGATTTTGCCGCGGCTTTTGAAAAACCTGGTTTTGCTTCCCATTGAAAGCCTGATTCTTTATTTGCTTTTGGGAGCCGTGATCCGTATTTTTGTGCGAAAAAGAATTCCGCAATCCCGTTCTGTGATATAAGCTCATTTCGGCAAAAAGGAGATCATATGGAGACGGTAACTCATACACTTCCGCCTATTTACCGGCCGGATTCCCGGGTTTTGATTTTAGGCTCTATGCCTTCGCCCAAATCGCGGGAAATAGGATTTTATTACGGCCATCCGCAAAACCGATTCTGGCGTGTTTTGGCTGAGATTTTTTCTGCTCCTGTTCCCGCAGACAACTTTGAAAAGCGGGAATTTGTGCTAAATCGTCAGATTGCCCTGTGGGACGTCCTCTCTTCCTGTGAAATCAGCGGAGCCGATGATAACAGCATCCGAAATGCACATCCCAATGACATTGGCATTATACTCGCTGCCGCACCGATCCGGGCCATTTTCACAACCGGCAATGCCGCGACAGCTTATTACCGAAAGCTTTGCTTTCCGCAGACAGGCGTAGCATCTATCCCACTCCCCTCTACCAGTCCTGCCAACTGCCGCTGTCATCTGGACGAGCTCGTCCGGCAGTATCGGAAAATTCTGCTTTATCTCGCAAACGCCGACAGTCCATAAAACGAATCGCCCTTCGGCTAGTTCATCCCTCTTTGGATAAAACCATGGCAAACGATATTAGCTCCACTTGCTTAAAGCAAGAATAAAACAAAGCACAGGCTTATAAAAACCGCCTGTGCTTTGTTCATGATTCTTTTGGGAACGTTCTTCCCTGCTGCATTGCGTTAAACTCCTGCTCCGATTTTATTTATCCGAAACAGTGAAAGTTTATTTTGTCATGTTTGTCTCACGCATAATGCAATGCTTACTCTCGTGGTCCTGTACGGCTGCCAAATAAAACCAGACGGCTGCCGCCGTCTGGTTCATTTTCCATTTTACCAATAGAAATCCAAGTCTACATCTCTTGCTTCACTGCCATCGATCAAAAGCGTAATATCCCCATTGGCAAAGGAAGAGATATCGAAATAATTCATTTCACCGCTCCCGGACATTTCATAATAATCTTCTTTTTCGCCTTGCTGAACTGTTAAATAAACCTTGCCTTCCCCTACTTCGAAATCAACATAGACCTCTGCCGGGGTTCCATTTGTCTTTGTAATTGTCCGCTCAATGATCTCGGATTCCGAGTAGAAAGACACGTTGAAATAATCATTTGCTGCAGCATCACCGGCAGTACTGCCGCCTGCTATATTGTCTGTCTGGGAGTTCGAATCATAATAATACCGCCCACCCTCAAATGCACCGACTATCAGACCGACAACCCCGCCAATCATCAGCAGGACGCTGAGAACAAAACTCACAATAAAGGTTACCATAAAGCCTGTCGGCGAACGGAATTCTGATTTTTTCATCGCATATATATCATATCCAATGATATTCTCCGGCGTAAGCTGCTCTCCGCAGCTGGTGCAGAGCGGGCTGTTGGGATCGACATTTTGAAAGCAGCGGGGACACTTGGTTTTCGTTTGTTTTCTCCCGATTGCAAAATACAGGATTATACCGATAATCCCGGTAAAAAATACAATCACCGTCCACATTGTAGCGTCCACTCCATGATTTTTTGCATCCCGGTGAATCCAAAGGCACAAAAAAACCTCGGCTAAAATAGCCGCTATAATTGCTAAACCTATGCAGATCAAAAACCAAATTCCATACGTCCAGAGAAAGGGATCAATATCAAAATAATACGACATTCCAAATTCCTCCTATCATTATTTTAAATTTTTTCATACCCTTTTGAGGTATATCATGCCGTGTTTCCATCTGAAATAGTTTAAAGCCTAATCTTCTAAATAAAGTGTATTCTTGCCTTGTATTCGTTTCATTGACATATTTTTTATTATATCATATAATCGTAATAGAATGAAGTAGTTTCGATAAAATTCTGCAAAATATGCAGTCCGTATTACAGAAAGGGAACATCTGTTTTTTCCATAAACACTCAAACACGGTTTGATCTGGAAATTGCTGCGGCTTACAAATAATTAAAGAGAGAATATAAAAAAATCACTCAAGCCGGGACATCTTGTTTTTCTGCGGGATTCATGGCAAGACTGCATGGCGGCTGGAGCAGAGCGGAAAAAAGAACCATTGTTTCCTGCACCTCCAAGTGCATAAATATTCAGCAAATCTTTATCATATACTCTCGGCAAAATCAAAATAATTTCAAAGGAAAGGAATTCATTGATATGACATCGGCCGCTGATATCGAACTGGAAAGCATATTCAAACTTTTTCATAAAGAAAATCCGGTCCGCTATAACCTGGAAGAAATACGATGTGATGACGGTGATCACAGATGGGTCATTTTTACTGAATTTGAGAGAGGAAAATATGTCATAAAAATTGCGGCAAATGATTTTACAACGAGAGAACGGGTAGACACTTGGCCTGATATTATCTCTGAGTATCGCAAAATGGGTTATTACAGCCCCGCCATGAGAAAGACCCTTGACGGCTGTTATTCGAAAAGCGTTGTTTTTAAAGGAGAACAGTGTGTGGTTTGGGAAGAGGAATTTGTCAAATACAAACTTTGTGATATGCTTGATAAAAGGGTATATACCAATAAAGACGGACGATATGTTTTTCACAATGAGGTAATGGAGTTTATGGGCAGAGTTGCACAGAAGCATTTTACCAATTATCCCTTTCCATCAGGCTGGGTAAGGTTGAAACCCTTCGGCCGCAATGAATCAGCCGACGAGATAACAAGATGTGTCGAAACATTTGATCGTCTTGTCCGGGAAAAGACGCCGAAATTTATTCCAAGATGGGAAAGGATACTTGAGCTTTTCGAAAGAAACAAGACCGATCTTTCAGAAATTTATGATAAATTGCCAACATCCGTTTTTCAGGCCGATTTGGGGAAAAACAATCTTGTTTTGGACGAAAATGGGCATTTGAAAGGAGTAATTGACTATAATCTTTCCGGAAGCGATACTGTATTAAATATATTTTTGTCTGCCATTCTGTTCGGTTATAGTTACCAGCGAAAGCATATAGTAAGCCCGAATGTGTTTGAGCTAAATGAAGAAACACAAAGCTCCATTTTTGAAATTATCCTGGACACTTTTCGGTACTTGAGAAATTTTTATACTTTTTCGGAAGCGGAAGCGGAAGCAGCTCCGCTTTTATTGAAATATATCAGCTGCATTGAATATACGCAAATCAATATATTAAAAAAATATATCGATGACGGTACAAAGCTGAATTTGTTGTTTGATTTTATGGAAAAACAGCTTTTGCGCGATCCGATCGACTTTAGGAAAGCAATGTTTGGATAACCGTTTGTTATCCTGTTATTATACTTTTAAAATATCATCGCAGCTGTACTTTTCCCCCGTGTATAAAAGCAGAACATGAAAAAGGGCGGCTTTTCTTTCCAAAAGACGCCCTTTCACATAAGTTGTAAATAATATAAATAATATAGGGGTTAACGAATCCTAATGGTTAAATTCCTCTGCCGATTTGACAATAGTATGCGAAATTGGTTTCCATTCTACCTTGCGGAATAATGCTGTCAATGCCAGCGGCGCGTAGGTAAACACATAGACCGGAAATGTTGCAACCGCTTTTAATTTCGCCCACTTGGACGCATAAATGTGCTTGCGTTCACTTACAACCGTCAATGCTCCTACTGCAAACATCATCAAATAGAAGGACAAAAAGCTAAATACAATCGCTACGGAGCATAATCCAATTACATCCATTGGATATTCCATAAATACTGTTGCCAAGACGATGAAGATAGAATTGATTACTGCTCCCAATAATGTTACAAGCATTGCAGGCGATACCATCATAAAAATATCGTAATAGGTAAAGTCCCTTTGCTTCACTGCACTCGAGAGCAATTTTGCCCCATACCGGGAAAATACCTGATAACCGCCTTTTACCCAACGCATCCGCTGCTTCCAGGAATCCGCAAACGTAATCGGCTGTTCATCATAAAAGACCGCTTTTCCTGCATACCCAATCCGGTCGCCTGCCAACGCAGTATCAACCGAGAATTCCAGATCTTCCGTCAAAAGATGGTGCTTCCATCCGCCGTTTCGTTCCACAATTTCTCTGCTCATCAAAAAACCTGTACCCGAAATCATACATCCGGTATGATTGATCATACGGACATTGTTTAAGAATCGGTTTTCGCGCAGGAACCAAACAGAATATCCGGAAGAGATCCAGCTGGAGGCAAAGTTTTTGGAATTCCGATAGCTGGTAATCACTTTATACCCATTGTCGAATACCTTATTCATCTCCAGAACAAAGTTTTTATCCAAGATATTATCAGCATCGAATACAAAAAAGCCTTCAAAGTTTTCAAAGGTATAGTCATCTGCAATGCAGGAAAGCAGATAATTCAAAGTATACCCCTTTCCTACGAGCGTTTTATTTTGTCTTTCATAAACAGTCGCACCCAAGCTGCGCGCCACTTCAGCCGTGCGATCCGTGCAGTTGTCTGCGCATACGAAAATATGAAGTTTGTCCGCAGGATAGTTCTGCGCCTGTATGCTTTTAATCAGCTCGCCAATTACGCCTTCCTCATTGCGCGCAGGTATTAACACAGCATAGCTGTGCTCTTTCGCCGCTTGAAACTGCTTTGGTTTTCGGATCAGCCCTAAAAACAAATATAAAATTTGGTATCCAAAGCATACAAAAAAGAATATTCCCAAAAAATCATTAATTCCTTTTACTACGTCAACCATATTTATTTGCCCCTTTATCTCTCAGGCAGTCAAACTGCCCGCTTTCTTTCACTATTGTGTTTTCCTTTACTGGATGGTAGTATATAAAACGAAGTTTAAAAAAATCGAATATATTTCTTACAAATTTCTTAATATTGTAAGAATCCATTTGATTTGATTGCTGCTTAACCATACAAAAGGGCAAAAAATTGATCCCTTGCGGCTTACGCCATGCGTATTTCCAATTTAAAAAAGGTTTTCGATGTCTATTAAACTTTTCTTTTTCCTCTTGACATACCTTCCGTCAATATGATATGATCCAATTAGTTAGCAAAAGCTAACTAATTGGATCCACTCTATTTTTGAAAGGCAGGTAAGTAAAATGAGCGTGGTAATCATCGGCGGAAACGAACGAATGGTATGCCAGTACGAAGCAGTATGTAAAAATCATGGCTGCAAGGCCAAAGTTTTTGTCAAAGAACACGGTGCGCTGAAAAAGAAATTGGGCTGCCCGGATTTGATGATTCTTTTCACCAATACCGTTTCACATAAAATGGTAGAATGTGCCGTCTGTGAAGCAAAGCGAAACTGTATCCCCATTGCGCGTGTCCATTCCAGCAGTGCGTCTGCGCTCAAAGCGGTGCTGGCAGCACATTGCAGATAATTTCAAATTATACCTATATTAATGATCCATTACAGTTAAAAAAATTGACTTCTATGGTCGGGAATAACTATACTTTTGATTTATCTCCAATTTGGCTTTGCTTCGAAGAGGGATAAAAAAATAATATACATGGCATTCGGTTATGATGCCGGACAAGCTTCTAAAATATGAGTAAATCCTGCCGGCTGTCTTTTTAGCAGCCGGCGGGGTTTATAGGGTAATTATATTCCCGCCGTTCTTTTCCTGTTATTCTTCTCAGCCTGCCAAATTCAATTGTTTTATATTTTTTATGAAGTTTACTGCAGGGAAGATTTCTTCCTCTTTCGGCATCGAGAAAGTTTTTATATAAAATTATAAGAAAAAAGATTGACAGATTTGTTAGTGTGTGCTAACATGAAAGGTGGTTAGAACAAGCTAACCAGAATACTTTCATAGAGAAGGGATGATAGATATGCCTTTAACGATGGCACAGGCCGGAGTAGAAAATCAAATTAAAAAAGTAGGCGGCAGAGAAGATACTAGAA
>CALYAR010000048.1 GCA_944393585.1 uncultured Clostridia bacterium
ACCGACTCGGGAACCACTACGGAAGTTAAACTGGTGCATCCAGCAAAAGCATAGCCGGAAATCGTTTTGAGTCCCGAGGGGAGGTAAACAGAAGCAAGGGCATCACAATAGGCAAAGGCATTTTCACCGATTTCGGTTACACTGCCAGGCAGAAGGACAACTTTCAAAGGGCATTGGGAAAAGGCATAGTCACCGATGGAAGCCAGTCCTTCGGAGAATACCGCCGTCTCCAATGCAGTGCAGCCGCAAAAAGCATAATCTCCTACATCCTTGACCGAACCGGCAATGGATATACTGCGGATCGTTTCAAAGCGATTCGCAGCTGCTCCGCTGGAAAAAGCGTAGCTTCCGATGTGAGTTACTCCGTCCCGAATGACGACCTTCTCAATATCATAGCCGTACCAGGGCTGTCTGTCATACTTGCCGTAATCTTTCATTTTACCTGTGCCGCCGATAGTTAGCGTCCCGTGATCATAGGTCCAAGTGACATTTGCTCCGCATGTGCCGGAGGCTACATTGGCTGCCTCCTCTGCTTCCGCCTCAGCATCAGCCTCCATCTGCGCGGTGAGTTGGGCAAAGCTGGGACCCGCGGGAGAAGATCCATCGGCGTTCAGCACGGTAATATGAAAACGGTAGATGTAGGCATAGTTTTCCGAATAGTCAGTATAGTGAAACTTGTCCCAAGTGTGCGTGTTATCGTTATAATTGCTGCTAATCTGTTTCTCAACGGGATAGCAACCGTCCAGATAACCGACAACAATGGCTCGTCCCGGCTGAAGAGCGGTGACGGTGGCCGTGGCGCTGTTAGCGGCGTGGCTCTCACTGACCACTTCCTGACCGTAAATCGACCAGGAATATGCGGAAAAAGCCATACCGCTGTTGCTGGAGGGATTCGTAAGCTGGACGCTTTCGCCCACCCGGAGAGTAATCTCCTGGGTAAAGTCCACCATTGTGGCGGCGGAAGCCGTCATGGAAAAGAAGAAGAGCAGCAAGAAAGAGAGCAATAGTACACTGAGTATTCGTTTACGGAGTGTAGAGCCAAATTGGGGGGATATCATATTCTGTTCCTCCTTATCATTGGTTAAAATTATTGAAATATGTTATAATACCGTTTGTCGAAACGTATACGATCGTAGTATTACCTATGCCTGCGGCTACGACACTTTAATCGTTTTCATGTGTTATTATATGTGATCACTTTTGCAATTTCAAGAGTGTTTTTGCAGTGAATTGCAGTTTTTTCTCTTAAGCCAAAACAATCGTTTTCATTCGGCCATTTTTTGCCTGGCGGCTTTTGGTATAAAATTGGAGTAAATTTTATGATATAACCGCAAATCGAAAAAACACAATCCCCTATCCGTCCGCTCAGCAGAGAAGAACACTGCGTTCCGCGTTTGACTTTTCTGTAAAATCCTTGTAAAGTGGTAATGATTAATACATATTTAGAATGGAAGAGGAAGTTACCAAATGCAAAAAAATGAACTGCAAGCACCCCGATTTACCCGAAAGGACATTCTGCGTCTGATTCTGCCGCTGATTGTAGAACAGCTTCTCGCCGTAACCATTGGTATGGCAGACTCCGTCATGGTTGCAAGCAGCGGCGAAGCGGCGGTTTCCAGCGTTTCGCTGGTAGACTCAATCAACGTCCTGCTGATCCAAATCTTTGCCGCCCTGGCAACCGGCGGCGCGATTGTATCAAGCCAGTACCTGGGACGGCAGGATGTCGAAAGCGCAAGAAAATCGGCCAAACAGCTTTTGGTTGTTGTAGCATTTTTCGCTCTCTGCATCGGCATCATCTGCCTGGCATTGAATCGTCATCTGCTGGGATGGCTGTTCGGCGATACGGAAAAGGCCGTTATGGACAACTGCGTGATATACTTTTTCTGGTCAGCCATCAGTTATCCTTTCATCGGTGTTTACAACGCCGGAGCTGCCCTGTTCCGCTCCATGAATAATTCGCGTATCTCCATGGTGACCTCCATTATCATGAACGTAGCAAATTTGATTGGAAACGCCATCTTAATTTTTGGTTTTCATATGGGCGTGGCCGGAGCGGCCATCTCTACCTGCTTTTCCCGAATCCTGGGCAGTGTGATTGTAGTTGGGCTTTTGTGCAGGCGAAATGATCTGATCTATATTGATACGTTCCGCGGATTCCGTCTGAATTTTCAAGTCATTAAAAATATCCTGTTCATTGGAATTCCAAGCGGACTGGAGAACGGTGTGTTTCAGATTGGCAAAATCTTAGTTCAGGGTTTGGTCGCTTCCTTGGGCACAACGGCGATTGCGGCCAATTCCGTCGCCAATTCTGTCGCGGCCATCTCAAACAGCCCCGCTTCCGCCGTTGGGCTCGGCCTGCTCACAATGGTCGGGCAATGTGTTGGAGCGCGGGATTATAAGCAGGCAAAACGGTACATTTTTAAAATGACTGGACTAGCCTATATTTCAATTTTTATTATGGCAGGCTGTCTGCTTTTGTGTATCAATCCGATTTTGGAAATTTACAATCTAACGGAAGAAACTGCCGGCATTGCACGCCAGCTATTGATTTCCTATTGCTGCGCCGGCATGGTTTTCTGGCCGTCCAGCTTTGTCGTGCCGAATGGTCTGCGCGCGGCAAACGATGTAAAATATACAATGACGGTTTCCATCCTTTCGATGTGGATTTTCCGTGTAGGCTTCAGCTATCTGCTGGTATGGGGCTTTCATGTCGGCGTGATTGGAGTATGGATCGCTATGTATATTGACTGGATCGTGCGCATTACCTGCTTTTTCCTTCGGCTGCACGGGGACAAATGGAAATCCAAACAGCTTATCTAAAGCGCTATACTTCACAAATAGATACGGCAAAAAGCCCCACTCGCGGCACGGATTACCTAAGATGAAAGCTGTGCTATAAGTGAAATTCTTTCTTCATGAGCGGACAGAAAGCATTGCTTTTGATCGCTCTTGTCTCTAAATAAGTGGTAGTGGAATAGAATCCGACAAGTGAAGTCTATTCCACTATTTGTATGGCAAAAAATTGCCGCGGCCAATAAGTGGGAAGTTACAGAAGCGCGGCGTGTTTTTATTGCAGAGCGCAAAAATTCGAGGCATCCACTTGTAATCTTCGATTATCCTGGCGGGTCGAGTTCTTTTCGCCGGGCGCAAGGTTTCGGGGCACCCGCTGGCAATCTCCGATTGCCAAAGTGGGTCGAGTTCTTTTTTTATGTCTGGATAGCACGATAAAAGGGCGTACTGTTATCAACAGTACGCCCTCACTCAAACTTTTTTAATCAAAATCTTTTTCACTTTTGAGAATGCTGCCGGAGGAAGCATTGATTTCATAATCATATTCTGTCCGGCCTACACGAAATTCAATTTCATAAGTAACAACGCCGTCGTCGCGGTCCAGTTTAATTTTATAATTGCTGATGCTGTCTGCCGTTACACCTGCATGATTCAGCGCAAGCTCTTTTGCTTTTGCTTCACCAATGTATGAAGCAGAGGAACCGCTCGTTGAACTGCTGCTTATTGGAGCATCATCGTCAATTTCTTTTTGACTCTTCAATATTGTTCCTGTGGCCGCATTCACTTCATAGTCGTATTCCGTCCAGTCTACCCAAAATTCGATTTCATAAACTGTAACGCCATCATCACGATCCAGCTTTGCCTTATAGCCCCTGATACTGCCCTCTGATACTCCAGCGTGGTTTAATGCGATCTCCTTTGCCTTTTGTTCTCCAATATAGCTTTGTGCATTAGAGGACGTTTGCGTGCTGGAAGAGGTTTGAACCGTCTGGCTGCTGGTTGCTCTTACAGGAATATCATCGTCGATCTCTTTCTGGTTTTTTACAACTGCTCCTGTGGTGGCATTGATTTCGTAATCATACTCCGTCCGGTCAACCCAAAATTCAATTTCATAAACGGCAATGCCGTCATCACGATCCAGCTTCGCTTTATAGCCGCTGATATTTCCGGACGATACCCCCGCATGGTTCAGTGCAATTTCCTTTGCCTTCGCTTCTCCTATATAGTCCGTACCGGAGGATGTCTGTGTGTTGGACGAGACCTGCGTATTAGCAGAAGCCGTCGTTTGAGTCTGTCCGCCAGAAGTATTCTGTACCACATCATCATCGATGTCCTTCTCATATTTTATAACCGCACCGGTGGCCGCATTAACCTCATAATCATATTCCGTCTGGCCCACGCGGAAATCAACATCATAAATTACCAGTCCATCGTCAGTGTCCAGATCAATCTGATAATTGTTCACACTGCTTTCGGACACGCCAGCGTGCTTCAAAACAATATCTTTCACTTCCTGCTCACTGATGTAAGACCCGGAAGAAACGCCATTGGAAATAACCGCATTCTTATCGTCTTCCAATTCCTTTTCACTCTTTACGATCTCGCCCGTTGCCGCGTCGATGTCATATTGGTATTCATTCTGCATGGTATGGAATTCTACCTCATATACCATTTTGCCGTTGTCAAAATCCAGATCAATTTCAATATTGAAGGCAGCGGATTCTTCAACTCCCGCATGTTCCAGAGCGATTTCCTTTGCCTTTTGCGTGCCGATATACGCTTTATCACTCGCTGTTCCGACTGCTTCCACATTTTCAATGGAACCGGAGCCAATGAGAAGATTGAGTTCATTGATGGACAGAGGAACCAGTGATTCAAAGGTATACACAGAATTCTGTTCCGCGATTTTTTGAATCAGCTGTGCTTTTCCAAGCGTAATCCCATACTGATCTGCCAGCTGCTCCAGCGAGCTGTCCTGCGCCACAACCTGGCTCAAGACCGCCCCTTCAAATGTACCGAGGTTTAACAGGGAATTGATTTCCTCCATCAGCTTTGCCTGAAGCTCCGCCCCTTTTTGAGGATCGTTATTGTCAACGCTGACCAAAATGGAATTTGCCAGTTCATCCAAATATCCATTGCGGAGCATAGAGCCAATCAGTGCGTTGACCGTTACATCCAGGCTGTTGCCGGTAAAATCCATATCGCCGACAACGGTCTTTCCGTCTTCATTGAGCGGAGTAACCGAAAGAACTTTTTCTTTCTGGTTGACTTTGACCTCAATGCTGGGGTTTACATCAAAAGAGATCGTCGACGCCACAGCATAGTTATTATCATATACCTGATATCCGAAGAAACCGCCTGCCATTAAAACAAAAACAGCGGCAATTAAAGACGCGCGCTTTGCCCAGCGGCTCATTTTTATTTTTCTTTCCATCACGATTACCTTTCCTTCCTGTGCTTTTAAGTCAGAGAGCACAGATTGCAGAACATCAGGGGTTTGCCGCGTGTACGCGTTTTTAATCTTGGCTTCCACTTCATGGTTCTTCATACCTGCTGCTCTCCTTTCTTTAAGATATTTTTGAGTTTTTTCAATGCTCGATGATATTTTGAAAGCACCGTAGGCAAAGGAAGGGACATAATTTCTGCAATTTCACGATGTTTCATGCCGGAAACTGCGTGAAGGGCTACGATCTGCCTTTCTTCGTCGGTAAGCAGTTTCATGCAGGCGGCCAAAACCAGCTTATCTTCCGATGCAATGGAATTAGAATCCGATAGCAGATTCTCCCACTCTTCTTCCGGCAGTTCGGCTGTCTTTCTGCGGCTGCGCAATTTCTGAAGACAATGGTTTCGCGCAATCGTCACCATCCATGCCATTGGTTTTCCCTCTGACCGGTAATTCACTGCAGCAGAGTGTATGCTTATATAGCAGTCATGCAGCACATCCTCTGCGTCATGAGGGTTTTTCAAAATCGACAGGGCATAGCTGTAAATACCAGGACTGGTTTTCTGATACAGCTGTTCGAAAGCGGCGGAATCATTTTGGGCAATTTGAGCAATGTAGATTTCCAACTGCCTGCTTTCAATGGTTTCGCTGTATTCATTTGCTGACGTCAAACAAATAAATAACATCCCATTTTTACCCCTTTCACTTGATTAATGCACGGAATGGTCATTTTATTGCATGATATTCCAAAAAAATTAAAAAATTTTTTCGGAATGGATTTCATCCAAAAAAATATGACAAGCCGCTTTCCCAAAACGCATTTCCCCGGAAATGTGTTCGCAAAAAGCCGCTTTATAACGATATTTTACCGCATATTTCCCTCAATTTCAACTTCTCGCAATAAAAAAACCGCGTCTTAAGACGCGGAATATTCTATTATACTTTTGACCGCTCTGCGTACATGCATGCGTGCGCAATCAAAGTACAAATTAAGCCTCCTGACATGATAATAAACGGTATGCGGCGCAAAATTATTATAAAGTAAAACATCCCAGCGTCTATATTTCTGGGATGTTTTTTCTTTCATTGAGAAAAACGGGCGAAGATTCGCCCGTTTTTGTTCATTCCGTCTTTCTTGCTTTCCATGCCATGACAAAGCTTGCACCGCTCAGCACCAGGCACGACGCCTTGACGTCGCCCGGATAGGACAGCCAAATATTTTCGAGTGA
>CALYAR010000049.1 GCA_944393585.1 uncultured Clostridia bacterium
ACCGACAAATCAAAAATGGCAATACAACAAAGTCTGGAACAACTGAAAACTCTAAAAAAAGCTCTGGCACAAAAATATTTTAGCTAAATTTGGGTGTATATATTATGAAAAATACAGGGATTAAACCACAAGTCATAAACGAAATTCAAGAGTTAGCCAGGATACACAACATGAATAAAGTAATTCTATTTGGTTCACGCGCAAGAGGCGACTTTAAAAAGACCAGCGATATTGATCTGGCGGCTGAAGGAGAAAATTTTGACCGGTTCGCATTAGATATCGAAGAAGAGACTTCTACGCTTCTTCAATATGATATTGTAAATTTAGGGCGGGATATGCAGGAGGAACTTAGAGAGGCAATTGCTCGGGAAGGAATTATGATTTATGAAAAAATATGAGAATTTTTTCCAAGCTCTGTCAAATATGAAAGAGATTTACAATTACGAGGAGCCCTATGACACCGTAGTTTTAACGGGGCTTGTAGGACTGTATGAGCTCTGCTTTGAACAGTCATGGAAAATGATAAAGAAAATTTTAGAAGATCATGGCTATGAAGAAGGGGCTACTGGGTCGCCTAAAACAATCCTGAAAACAGCGTTCCAGGCGGGAATGATAAAGGATGAAGATTTATGGCTTCACGCGCTGCAGGAAAGAAATAATGTGGCTCATTCCTATAATCAGAAAATTGCACTGGAAATCGTAAAAATGGCCAAGGACAATTTCTATCCGATGTTTTGTGATTTAAAAGCGGAAATTGACAAAAACTGGATATAAAAATTTCGGCCAATATTGGCGGTGCAGGATGATTTGGTACACGAAAGGAGAAGTGTACCTATGAAAGAACAGATTATTTCCGATATTACCCGTAATATGCTGCCTTATTTGGATAACGCGCAGTTAAAGCAGCTTCAGGAAACGCTGCAGCATTGTTTCTGGAACATCGAAGTAAGAGTGATTGATGCGGATGAAAAAACTACGGAAAAACTGACAAATGCAGAACTGCTGGAATTGTTCATTTCTGCAAAGCGAGTGGAAGGATGCAGTGAGAAAACAGTTCACTACTATAGAACCACCATTGAAAAGGTTATCCAGACGTTGAACTGCCCGGTTGTGCATATCCAGACAGAAGACCTGCGGAAATATCTATCCGAATATCAGCAAAAAAGCCAGTGCAGCAAATCCAACATTGACAATATCCGGCGAATCTTATCCAGCTTTTTTTCATGGCTGGAAGATGAAAACTATGTTCTGAAGAGTCCGGTACGAAGAATCCATAAAATACGTACTGCCAAAACGGTAAAGGAAACCTATTCGGATGAAGCTCTGGAGATTTTGCGGGATCAGTGCGACTGTCTGCGGGATTTGGCATTAATTGATTTGCTAGCGTCTACCGGGATGCGAGTTGGCGAACTGGTAAAATTAAATATCGAAGATATTGATTTCGAAAACAGGGAGTGCATTGTTTTTGGGAAGGGAAATAAGGAGCGGCCTGTCTACTTTGACGCAAGGACAAAGATTCATCTGAAAAATTATTTGGAGAGCAGAGATGATAATAATAAAGCGTTGTTTGTCTCTTTGCAAAAGCCCTATAAGCGTCTGGAAATCAGCGGCGTTGAGATACGTCTGAGAAATCTGGGAAGAAAATTAGGGATTAACAAAGTGCATCCTCATAAATTTAGGAGGACACTGGCAACGAAAGCGATTGATAAAGGGATGCCTATTGAGCAGGTGCAGCGCCTATTGGGCCATGCGAAGATTGATACTACAATGGAATACGCAATGGTAAACCAGACCAATGTAAAATTGTCCCACAGAAAGTATATTGCATAAAAATCCGGCAGTCCCGATTTATCGAACTGTTTGGTGATCCAATTATAAACAGTATGCATTGGACGGAAGAATTAATTGGAGATAGCTGTTTTGTTACTAAATTGGCTGGCTTTGAATATACACAATATATTCACTACGGAGATAGTGGAGATGTTGTGATGGTAAAAGCGCAGAACGTAAAGAACGGTAAACTAAACAGAAAGGACTTATCCTATATATCAAATGAGGTTTCAAACTCATTGCCAAGATCACAATTGGCTGCAGGTGATGTTGTAATGACATATGTTGGCGCAAACATAGGCGATGTAGCAGTAATTGATGATGAATGTAAATATCATCTTGCGCCAAATGTTGCAAAAATCAGACCAGATGCAGAAAAGTACAATTCGGTTTATTTTATGTATATGTTGATGTTCCTGAATTCATATATAGTTGGTAATTCAGCAGATACAGCAAAAGCGGCATTAGGAATGGAGCGCATCAGAAAATTAAAAATATTTACGCCTCCAACAGACTTACAAAAACAATTTGCCGCCTTTGTCGCTCGGACCGACAAATCAAAAATGGCAATACAACAAAGTCTGGAACAACTGAAAACTCTAAAAAAAGCTCTGGCACAAAAATATTTTAGCTAAATTTGGGTGTATATATTATGAAAAATACAGGGATTAAACC
>CALYAR010000050.1 GCA_944393585.1 uncultured Clostridia bacterium
ACTGTGGTGTACATAGAGTAACACGATCAAAAAAGCGGAATAGAATAATAATAGCTCAATTTGGATTGGAAAGGACAGAAATTTATGAGTTATATTGATCCATATATGGGAACCAACCATGATTCCTCTATAACCTTCCGTCCTGTATGTCCGCCCCGATGTCATCCAGTTCCTTGCTGTACTTGTTCTGTATCTGTCGGTCCAACCGGAGTCACTGGTGCTACAGGCCCGACAGGGCCTACAGGCGCTACAGGAGCAACCGGAATTGGTATAACGCGTCCTACAGGATTAACAGGCCCGACGGGGCCAACTGGAGCAGCAGGAAATAGTGTTACCGGTCCCACTGGTCCAACTGGTTCGACTGGTCCCATGGGACCAACCGGACCCACAGGCACTACAGGAGCGACCGGAATTGGTATAACAGGCCCTACTGGGCCAACCGGACCTCAGGGAGAACCAGGAAGCAACGGCATAAGTGCGTATGGCGGGCTTTACAATTCCGGATCACAGTTGATTTTCTTTTCTGCACCGGACAACGATATACAAGTCCAGCTGAACACGGCCATGCCAATGCGCAGAGTAACAGCAAATGGAAATAACACCATAACCATTCAAACTGCCGGTGATTATGAAATTAATTACAATGTTTTACTCAATACCAGCAAAACTTCAACTATTTCGATTGGGGTCCGCCGAAATGGAGTTATAATCCCTGTTACGAGAGGCTCTCAGACAATGTCAGTAGACAGTAAAACGAGTTTATCTTATGATGGAAGACTATCTGCCAGTGTCATTGTTCCTTTAACGGCAGGAGATGTTTTGGACCTTGCTATTTCCGTTGTGAGAACTTTACCAAGCAATTTTGATGCTGTGATTAATGGATATGCCAATGCCTCTTTTTCAGTAAAAAAATTAAACGATCCATCAAGCTAATTTCCAATGAAAATATTTAAATATGAATGCAAAGAAAGGAATGAAATATATGAGTTATATTGATCCAATTTTTCGATCGACCGCTTTTTCAAGCTGTTCTTCCTCATATCCATGTCCGCCGCCTTGTCCAGTCCCGCCATGCTGCTGCGTTTGCACAGGCCCGACAGGGCCAACCGGCCCTACCGGCCCTACTGGACCGACCGGTCCAACTGGTGTAACGGGAGCGACGGGAAGCAGTATCACAGGTCCGACAGGACCAACCGGCCCTACCGGCCCTACTGGACCGACCGGTCCAACGGGAGCAACGGGAAGCAGTATCACAGGTCCGACAGGACCAACTGGACCTACAGGTCCTACAGGTCCAACTGGTGTAACGGGAGCGACGGGAAGCAGTATTACAGGCCCGACAGGACCAACCGGCCCCACTGGTCCTACTGGACCTACCGGCCCTACTGGTCCTACTGGACCGACTGGTCCAACGGGAGAAGATGGAGTCCAAGGAAATGCAGCTACCGTTCGAGTTGGAACAGTCACGACAGGCGAACCTGGATCCAATGCAGAAGTTACAAACAGCGGAACGGAGCAAGATGCTGTTTTTGACTTTGTGATTCCAAGAGGCGCAACTGGAGGCGGCTGTAACTCCGTAGAGCTTTTGACTTCGTTTTCAACTCCGCCTCAGCCTGGAACTTCAGGTACCAGTTTATTATTTGACCGCAATGGTGTAGTCAATGGAAATGCAGTTACGCATACAAATGGATCTGCAAATTTCACCATTCAGGAAACGGGATTTTACTTTGTGACTTTTCATGGAGCAATCGCCCCGGCCAGTGGTTCGACATTCCCATTATCAGTTCTCATTTATCTGCAGCAGCAAGGAACTTCTGTCCCAGGTACGGGAGTACGCCATAGCTTCCATACCTCTACAGACATCAGCAACGTTTCTTTCTCTCAGATCATTGAAGTGACGACGACGCCAACCACTTTAAATGTTATCGGAAGCGGAGGAAATTTCATCTATTCTGATCTTAACTTGACTATTTATAAATTAGGAGATATTTCATAACGTGATATTCTCAAAGCATTAGGATTTCTTATTTCGTAACATCTTGGGCCGCCTTTTTCGATAAGGGCGGCCCAATTTATACTTAAAAATATCTTTAGATGATTTTGTTCTGCGATTTCATTTTTATCATCTATAAATCTGCTCTAATTGGGATAATACTATCACAGATTCATAATTCGATTACATGAAGCATGAGCGAGTCAGTGGATGCGAAATGACAGCCCAGCACACAGGTATATTGCAAGAACTTGCGAATTTTAAAAAATTATGGTATGATCGATACATTGTTTGAATGCAGCGATTGACAGAGGTTGTATAACTTCCAGATGAGAACAGGGAGGAGAGGTTATGATTCAGGATATTTTAACTGCCAATGATAGTGTAACTCCATGCAGTTATGAGATGAAGGTGCTCAGAGAGAATTTTCCCGCCTGTTTTCGGGAAGACGGCCATTTTGACATAGAGCGTTTCAAGGAATACTTGAATGATAAAATCGACATAACCAATGAGGGGTATGAATTACGTTTTCTCGGCAAAAACTATGCCCGATTATTGGCTTCCATGGATACAACTACTGTAATTATACCGGATGAAGAACATAATTCCCGCCCGGAAAATGCAAACAGTCAAAACATTTACATCAGCGGAGATAATCTGGACGCTTTAAAGCATTTGCTCAAATCATATGCTCGAAAAGTGAAATGTATTTATATTGACCCCCCTTATAATACTGGAACGGATGGATTTGTGTATCATGACAACTTTAATTTTACAGCCGAAGAATTGTCGGTAAAATTAAGCATAGATGAGGGACAGGCACAGCGTATCCTGGATTTGGCACAGCGCGGTTCCGCTTCTCACTCTGCCTGGCTCATGTTTATGTATCCCCGGCTGCTGCTTGCAAAGGATTTGCTCTCGGATGACGGAGTAATTTTCATTTCGATTGATGACAACGAGCAAAGTAATCTGAAATTGATTTGCGATGACATATTCGGCGAACAAAACTTTTCGGGGCAGATTGCCGTTGTAAACAATTTAAAAGGCAGAAATGACCGGGCTAATATCGCAACAACTCATGAGTATCTGCTCATGTATGTGTGCGACCGCTTTGTTTCCGGCGGAATGCCCCTTACAGACGAGCAAAAAGCGGAATATAAATATACCGATGAAAATGGCAATCGCTACGCACTGCGGGACTTAAGAAAAAGGGGACGGCCGGACCGGCGCGAGGACAGGCCGAATATGTACTTTCCCATTTATTTTAACCCTGAAACTAAAGTATGTTCGATGGTTCCGGCTCCCGGGTTTATTAAGATTACGCCGATGCGGGGAGATGGGAGTGATGGACGTTGGCGGTGGGGGAAAGAACATGTAGCAAATTCACTTTCAATTCTCCATCCTATGCAGGGACAAAACGGCAAGTGGGGAATCAAGCATCGGGTATATTTGAATCCGGCCCTTAACCCAGTGATAGATGATGAGGAATTTGATGAATTTGACGATGACGTCGAACGCACCTCCAAAGCAAAGTCTTTTTGGATGGGGGGAGAACTCTCCACAGACGTGGCCAGACGAACATTGAAAAAACTTCTGCCCGAGGCGGAATTTGATTATCCGAAATCAGTCGATTTAATCAAACGCATTTTACACATGGGCACGAATTCAGACTGTATTATAGTTGATTTTTTTGGCGGTTCGGCTACGACAATGCAGGCTGTCATGGAGCTGAATGCAGAGGGGATGGGAAACCGTCATTGCATTTTAGTGCAGCTTCCGGAAGATTTGGATGCCAAAAGGAAAACAACCACTGGAGAGGGCTTATCTGCGGTAAATAAAAATATTCGTTTCCTTGATTCGGTTGGACGTCCGCATACGCTGGATCAATTGGGGATCGAAAGAATTCAAAGGGCAGCGTCTAAAATCCGCAGTCAATATCCCAACTATGTCGGCGACCTTGGCTTTCAGCATTTTACACTGATCGAGCCGCCCTTAGATACATTAGATAAAATGGAGACTTTCGAGCCGGCAGGCAATGGGTTTGGCAATACTCTGTATGAGGAATTTGGAAAACCAGTCATTCTTGCCTCATGGGTGGTACGGGATGGCTACGGAATGACGGCACATACGAACAAGATTGACTTTGCAGGGTATACCGGATATTATATCGGAAAGCACCTTTATTTGATTGACCCGATTCTTTCCAATCAAGCGATTGAAGCAATCGCGGTAAAATATGAAACAGATGGAAACTTCAATCCGGAAAACGTCGTTTTATTTGGTTACAGCTTTGCCTGGACAGAACTGGAAGCGTTGAAAATGAACTTAAAGCGTCTGAAGGATACTGAGAAAAATCTTCGGATTAATTTTGATGTTCGCTACTAGGGGAACATCGAAAATGCCATTGCTGCCGGACTGCGGCCATCCGTTATCGATCCGGTCGGGTTATCAATTAAAACACCATATGGAACTTGCAGGTCCATGCAAGATTATTTCGGTGTTTTTACATATTTTCAATTCCATTTTGATCTATTAAAACGAACTTACAAGTATGGCTAGTCTTCCTGCGGACAAATGGATCTAATTTTTATTGGTATCATATAATTGCCTAATTGCCGCAAGTTAAAACGGCCTCCGAAGAGAAGTTAGATTTCTCTTCGGAGGCCGTCTGCGCCTATGGATTCGGCTGATGCCGAATTTATATGTTGCTCGTCATAATACCATATAAAATATGGGCAAATTCTGCGCGCGTTACGGTATTTCCCGTAAGGGTGATTTCGCACTCAAAACCTGCATTATTGAGCATTCTCTGCAAATCAGCAGGAGCAACCTCTAAAAATGGATGGAAGTTTACACCGTCACCAACAACATCGGCGTTTTCCACAGCCCAAAGAATGTATTTTGCAGACCAATGGTCCATGGACACATCTGCAAAGTTGGATTCTGTATATTGATCGAGTACAGATGGATTCGTGTTGTTTAACGAGAAAAGAATTTTTACCGCCTGTTCACGCGTTACAGTCATATCTGGATTGAAGTTTCCATTTTCATCTCCAACAAAAATCCCTTTCTCCGATACATATTCGATTTCGTCTTTGTATTCTTCCTGTGCAATGTCGGGGAATGTGGACTTGACAGTTACAAGGCAATAAGGCCGGGATATATCAATCTTTTCTGCGTTGTCAGCAGAATAACGAACAGCAGAAATTGCGTATGTACCGGGATTGGAAATGGACAAGCTTGCCGTTCCGTCTTCCGTGGTAACAGCTTCTGTTGTTTCTTCCGCACCATCCTGAGAAATCAGCAAAGTAGCACCCGAAACCGGCGCTTCTACCAAATTATATTCCGCATCGTAGCCCAAACCATTTAAGGTAAGGGTAAATGGCTCACCAGCATAGACGGTCTTTTCGGATTCGGTGAAATAACTGTAACTGCCCACCGTCCAATCCGAATAATAGAATACGATACTGTCGCCGTCTTGAATGGCGTACTGAGCACAGGCAACATCCGCCATTTTGTCATTGACAGTAAACATCCAGGAAAAATCACCTTCCGACTTGTAGCCCAAAATCGAGGTAATCCATCCTTCGTCTGCATTGACTTCCAGACTTTCATCCGATTCCTTTAAACCAAGCGCATCAATCAGTGCATGGAGAGCAGTCGCTGCTTCTTTTTCCTTTGTGGCCCCAAACGGCGTTAAGTCAAAATTTTCGACTTCCAACTTGGTTTCCGGTACGAGGGTTTCCTCCAATCCCTCAACACGGACTGTAACAGATACAGTATCTTTGACTTGTTCTTCTGCTGATGCCGGCAGTACAAACAGCGAAAAGAGCATGAAAAATGCCAGAACCAATCCAGCACCCTTTTTAAGCTTCATGAATTCTCCTCCTTCAATCATTGACTGGCGCTGCGCGCCATAGAAAGACTAAATAAAGATATGGAAATTCTTTCGGAATAAAAGCAGGTTTTCTGGCTTAAGTTCCTCCTCGCTTTCGCCTTCCCAGCATTGCAGTCCCGCCGTTTTCTGCCTGAAACAGCCACTATTAGCAATACCAGTGACATTTTTGAAAGCTTGTCCCTCATACAGCAATGGTTGTTGCAGCGGATTCGCACCGCATTCCCTTTCTTCACTTCCCAAAAGAACACCAATACCCATTCTACATTTTATTTTCTAAAGGAAGCTGTGTCAATAGAATTAAGGTTAGTTTCATAAAATTTTACCAAAAAGTAAGATTATTTTACAATTATGAAAGGACAAGAAAAATTCCTGTCCTTTGGCCTGTCGTTAGAATTGCGTTCGAAAGGGTCAAAAATATGCAAAATCAGACCGCTTATGGTCCACTGAACATCCAAAATTTTAACGGCTATAATTTTTTCGGTGATCCACAAGACCCTTTCATTTTTGCTTTTTTGGTAAAGTAGTGTAGTTATATTAGTGATCCAGTATCAGTGTCAGCAATTCTTCCGGAATTTGTGCAAACTTCCAAGCTCCCGCTTTATGCAGTTCCTCTTTGGTCCGAAAGCCCCACAATACGCCGATCGGCCTCATTTCAGCATTGACCCCTGTGAGCATATCTACATCCGAATCCCCAATAAAGAAGCTGTTTTCAGCAGTCTCATTCATGGCACCCAGTGCGGCAAATACAATCGCAGGATCTGGCTTATGAGGCATTCCATCCCGGTGGCCTGCTACAAAGGAAAAGCGGATGTCTGGATAATAATAACGTACCAGCTTTTTTGTGTCAGCGTCTGGTTTATTGGATACAACTGCTACTTTTATCCCTTCCTGTACCAGATTTTTTAATACATGAGGCAGGCGGGGATAAGGGCGCGTTTTATTCATGGAGTTTGCCGCATAGATCCGGCGATAATCATTTAATACTTTTTGCTTAGCCGCTTCATCTTTCTCATCGGGCAGGGCGCGGGCGATAAGCTGATTCACGCCGCTTCCTACCAAACGTTTGCATTCCTGGTCGGAATAATGCTGCGTATAACCGTTTTCTGCCACTGCCTGATTCAGACTTTCGCAAATATCAGTAATAGTGTCCAGCAAAGTGCCGTCCAAATCAAATATTGCTGCTTTTGTTTTTGGCATCAAGAGGTCCTCCTTCTCCATAATAGTCCAGATACAGTTTTCGTGCCGTTTCAGGAGAATCCTCACCGGACTTGTTTTTTACAGGAGCAAATTCCTCTTCACGGCGGATTCGAAAAACACGAAATGAATCAATGAATTGAAAAGCGTCAAATATAAACGCTTCAAACTTATAGGCATTGACATCGCTCGGGATTGTTTTTTGTCCATTTTCATTAAGATAAGGCACCTTTTTCCGCGCCGTGTGGTAGGGCATATGCAAAACGCCGTCCAACTCCAATACATTGGTATGGAACAGGGTGCAGGAGATGTGAGAATCACCATATACCAGTTCTCCGCTGCAATCGGTCATTTCTGCCATTTCTTTGGTAATCTCGCTGTACTCCACGACGGCAGGTCTTCCATTGCAGTAACAAAACACTCCGACTTTTTCATGCGGATGGGATTTTATCACAGACTTGGAAACGCATTTGGCCCCTTCCTGAATGGCAAAGCCTAAGACAACTTCATCTGCCAAATTTGCTAAAACATTATCCACATTGCAGACGTAAAACCATTCGATGCCTCTGCGCTTTAGATCCTCAGCTGCGCCGCTCTGCCGCATGGCACGAAAAATGCTTCCATTTCCGTCAGAACCTTCTTTGATGGTATAGGGGTTGTCCATCAATACTTTTCCTTCAAAGTCCATCAAGGGAAGCGCCCCCTGCTGAAATAAAATAATGTCTTCTTTGGGATATCCAAACCAGCTGTTCTTTTCAAAAAACTGTTCCACAGCCGTATGATTTTCCCGGCTGGTCATGATATACCACGGGATTGTTCTGCCGATTTGGAGGCTCTTTCGCTTCAATGTATCCAATCCAATTTCAAACAGGCTTTTGTGAGACGGCAGGCCAATATCATAAATTCCTTTCGGCCCGTCAAATTCCAGGCGGGTACCTTGACCGCCCGCCATTGTTACGGCAGCATATTTGCCTTCCGCCATTGCAATTAAGCCCAGATCGGCATAATGCGAACGTTCCGCTTTGGATAATTTGGATTTATCTACTGCCGAATAGGGACGAATCTCGCCCGGGGGAGCAGGGATGACATCTGCTTTTTGGTACAGAGACAGTGCCGTCTCGAAATCCGTTTGCTGGATTGAGCGAAGCAGCTGTGCCTTTTCTGCTTCGCTGAGTGTTTCATAAAAGTGTAAAACATGCTCCTGTCCAAATCTTTGAGCATATTTTTTCGCCGTTTCATACTGTTCTAACAATTTTTTCTCTCCTTTTTCTTATTTCACAGGATATTCCTGAATCAAAGCATTCGATAGTTTATCATGAATCCGTTTGTCGATCTGTTCGGATAGCAAAGAATATACCGTAGCAAATATGGGGACGCTGATCAGGCATCCGACAAAACCGCCGATTCCTCCGCCGATCACAACAGCAAACAGTACCCACATGCCGGACAGTCCAATTTGGTGGCCCACCACACGCGGATAAATCAAATAGCCTTCCACGCATTTTAAGACAATGATAAATACGGCAAACCAAAACGCTTCCGCCGGGTCAACCATTAATAAAATAAATGCTCCCGGAATGGCGCCGACATATGTACCAAACAAGGGGATCAAGCTGAAAAACGCGACCGTCGTACTGGTAAGGAAAGCAAGGTCAAATTGAAAAATGTTCATTCCAATAAAGCACAGTATCCCGATAATGAGTGATTCAATTACTTGCCCAGCTGCAAAGTCGCTGAAATGATCATTTGCCATTTGCAAAATATATACAGTTCGGTCAGCTTTCTGTTCCGGCAAAAATGCATACAGAAGCTTTCGAAAGGATGTTATCCAGCGTTCTTTCCGGTATAAGATATAAAACGACAAGATAAAACCCAGAAAGAAACCAGTTACACCGTCGGTGATATTTCTCGTAAAATTGATAAGCCAGGGAAGCAGCAGCGTCATTGCGTCTCTTATTAAGGTAAACAGGTTTTGGACAAAATCGGAAACGGCATCGGCTATTTCTTCAGACAGTTCCAGCCCGTCAATCCACTGCCCAACGGTGCTTTGAGCCGTCCGCAATATGCTGGGCAGATAGGTTCCCAGCCTTTGAATCCCTCCTATAAATTCCGGAAGCAAGACAACGACAATTCCGGTAATCAAAAGCACCCAGACAAGGTAAGAAACAATCATACAGACTGGTCGTTTTAACTTTCTTGCTATTTTGCCTTCTTTTTTCCGTATTCTATCATAGACATGCTCCTCCAAAAAACGCATCGGCAAATTCGCAACAAAGGCAATCAAAATCCCCCAAAGAACTGGATTGAGAAGATATAAAAAAGAACGGACTCCCGCCAAAACATACCCAAAATTTTCCAAAACCACATATAGAATTACTCCAAATGCAGCAATCAGTAAAATCTTGATCATTTGAGAATTTTTATTGGGTATGAGCATCGTTTCACATCCTATCAAAACAAACCTATTTATTTTATTGTACCAGCATTGGTAGTTAAAATCAATTCCCAGAGAAAAATTGACAAATTTATTTTACTTTATTTTCCATAACAATCGTAAGAAAAGTAGAATCAGGCAAGTCTGGGAGCGGGCATAATCTTGCTTTTCATCCGGAAACATGATATGATTAAAAACAAAGTTTCAATCTTTTACTTTGTCAAAGTACAGGTCGGTTTTTCAATCGGCTCGTTTTGGAACATAGTGGCCATCCGCCAGTTGAAACGGTGAAAAACTGAAAGGGTAATAAGTTCTCTTTGAGAAAAGGCGGTTTAAAATTGATGGATAAGGAGCTTGGGGAAATGAATAGCATTAACAAATTATACGATCTGATTGAAAGTACATATCAGTCGCAGCCCACTGAACTATATGACGATTATAACATTAAACGAGGGTTAAGAAATCCGGACGGCACACCTGTAATGGCGGGGATAACGGCAATTGGTGATGTCCGCGGATATTATATGCAGGACGGAGAGAGAATTCCGGTTGACGGGAAACTAAAATACCGCGGCATTAATGTAACGACCATCGTAGAATACTGCCAGAAGGAAAAACGGTTCGGATTTGAAGAAGTAGCTTTCCTTCTGATATTTGGATTTTTGCCGTCCCGTGCTTTGCTGGCGGAGTTTAACGAGGTACTGGCAAACTACAGGACTCTGCCGGACAACTTTCCGGAAGATATGATTTTAAAGGCACCGAGTTCCAATATCATGATAAAATTGGCCCGTTCTGTCTTGGCATTATATACCTATGATCCCAATCCAGACGATATTTCTCTGCGCAACCTGCTGCGCCAGTCAATAGAACTGATTGCACGCTTGCCTACAATGGCCGTTTATGGCTATTATGCAAAGATCTCCTATTACGATAACAAATCGCTGATTCTGCACCATCCTCAGGAAGATTTAAGTACCGCAGAGAACTTCCTCTATCTGCTTCGGGCCGATAATCAATATACAAATTTTGAAGCGGAACTTTTGGATTTGCTCTTGATGCTGCATGCAGAGCATGGGGGAGGAAATAACTCTACTTTTGCTACGAGGGTTGTCTCTTCGACTGGTACGGACACTTATTCTGCGATTGCCGCAGCGATTGGTTCGCTCAAGGGGCCGAAACATGGAGGAGCGAATCAGCAGGTCATGGGCATGATTGAGTATTTTAAATCGACGCTGCATGATATTACCAACGAAGAGGAAGTAAAGGACTGCATCGCAAAAATAATTAAAAAAGAAGCTTATGATAAAAAAGGTCTGATCTATGGCATGGGACATGCAGTGTATACCAAATCCGATCCCCGCGCCGTGCTTTTAAAAGAGAAGGCAGCCCAAATGGCAAAAATCAAGGGTTTTGAAGAGGAGTTTGAGCTTTATAACCTCATTGAAAAATTGACGCCGGAAATTTTTGCCGAGATCAAGGGCGACAGCAAAATGATAAGCGCAAATGTCGATCTGTATTCCGGTTTTGTATATAAAATGCTTGGGATTCCAGATTCGCTGTATACTCCGCTGTTTGCTATTTCAAGGATTGTCGGCTGGTGTGCGCACCGGATCGAAGAGGTCATTACCTGCAATCGGATCATCCGTCCGGGATATAAGTCCATATACAAGGAAAACAAATATGTCCCGATTGATGAAAGATAGTAGGGAGAATAAAATAAAAATACAGAAAAGAAAGACGGTTTCAAAAGGAGGCCGTCTTTCTTTTCCGTTTCAAAAAAACAAACAATAATGGCAGTGTTGATTTTAAATTCCAATCACATGCCCATGAAGATTGGATTTAATTGTGGCGGAGAATATAAATTTTCCGCTGGCTCAGGAACTTAAAAAATATTATCGTTTTTTCATCATGATATATCTGATGGCAGCAGTGATGTACTTTTGCATAAAAAATCAGTTCAATAGTTAGATAATGAAACGGCCAGCCATTACTCATTTTCAGGCGTAATGGCCTTGTTTCGGTAAATCAGATCAGAACGCTCGGAAAATCCAATGGATTCCCAAAACCGATTTCCCGCTTCATTGGATCGGAAAGCGATCAAAGCAACTTTGTGAATTCCCTCTTTTTGAAGCGCCTGTACTGCTGCTTCAACGAGAGCAGTGCCGAGTCCCTGGCGGCGCTGAGAAGGAGCAACTGCCATATGATAGATGTAACCCCGCCTTCCGTCATGGCCGCACAGAATTACCCCTGCAATACTGTTTTCTTTGACCGCAGCAAAGCAAGTGTCAGGATTTCGCTTTAGAAAACGCTCTAACCCTTCCGGAGAATCATCCAAAGTGCGCAGTCCCATCCCCGGTGTGGAAGTCCAGAGAGCGTATATTTGGTCGTAGTCCTTTAACTCTAATTTTCTGATTTGCATATTTTGCTCCTTTATACATTGTATTTGGGCAACCAAGCCGTTGCCTGTTCCATTATAAAACCCTTCACAATTCTGTTCATCGATTACTAAGTTGCTTGTTATGATTTATTTCTCTCAACAAACCTTCAGCAATGAAACAGCTCTGAAGTTTTGATGGTCTTGTGTATATTATATCATAGGTTTGTCGTAGGTTCTACTACTGAAATATTTGATTTGTTAAAGACAAGCTGCACAAAATCTTGACACGATTTTGATAGAATTTCAAATTTAAATTCTAATTTGAATCCGTTAAAAACCTATGCTGTTACCGCTCGTTATAAGTCGATAGGCTTGTGCTGGAGGTGTGTTTTGCTCTCGAACGCCGAAGGCTTATAATCCGCAGAAAGAGCAGTTTGGTATTCAGATAAATAACTCCCTTGTTCGGCTTATAAGGGCAAAAACAAGGAAAAGTAAATAAAGTTTGAGCATTTAACTGGTAAAATTCCCTGAAAATACAGGAATTTCAAAGGACAACCCGACAAATATTAATTTAAATATTATATTGTAAATCAAGAAAAAACGGTATATAGTGTCAATATAAAATAGTATTTAGTTTTGTAGATTCGAAAAATTAAGCTGTCAAGAACTTTGCAACTTCTCAACGTTTCTGTATATCAGGAAACTTAAAATCACAATGATTTTTGATATTTGGGTTCTCGAATGGCACCCCACTATAGAAATCTTTATGTTGTGATATGAAAAGATATAATGAAACGTGAAAACTACTGATAATACAGAAAATTCCCCGCTTTTATTAAAATTTGCAAGAAATGAGAAGACGATTTTCGTCGATCCAAACAATAAAAAAGTAAATCAAGGAGGAAAATGAAATGAAAAAAAAAAAAAAAGGGAAAACAAAAGACGTTTATGCTTTAGACAATGGCAACATTCTTCTTCGATTTAAAGATGATGCAACCGTCGATGAAGAAGGAAATCTTGACCCTGGCGGCAACAAAGTCGGTGCAACGATCGAAGGAT
>CALYAR010000051.1 GCA_944393585.1 uncultured Clostridia bacterium
ATTTGACTATGTCTGTAATGAGCTTGGATTGAACATGTCTACGGCTATCACTATATTCGCAAAGAAAATGGTGAGAGAGAACGCAATACCGTTTGAAGTCTCCTTTGACCCATTTTACAGCCCTTCTAATATGAGTGCACTCACTGAAAGTTTAGAGCAGATGAAGAGCGGCAAGGTTGTTATAAAGACTATGGAAGAACTGGAGAAAATGGAAAATGAGTAATTTATCTTTTTCAGAAAAGGCCTGGCAAGATTATCTCTATTGGCAAACGCAGGATAAAAAGACTCTACGCCGCATTAATCAGCTTTTACAGGATATAGAAAGAAATGGATATGATGGTATAGGCAAGCCAGAACCGCTAAAGGGTAATCTACAAGGATATTGGAGCAGGCGCATAGACGATACACATAGAATTGTTTATCGTGTTTCAGAGGGGCTTATAGAGATTTTACAATGCAAAGGGCATTATAATGATTAATACTTTAAGGGAGCGGAAAGACGCTCCTTTTTTACATGTTCCCCCAAAATGTCCCCGATGTTCCCGATTTTTCGGCAGTGGGGGAACATGAAAAACGTGATAACAGCACGGTTTGTAAGTGTTTTTCGACTCCGTGTTCCCCTGTTCCCCCGAAAAAACACTACCACCCCATAGATATTTTTATTTTTGTGTCTTATAGAAAGTAAAACAAGAAATATTTTTGGATTTAAAAAAGGTAAATTGATACTGTAAACACCAAATAAACACCAAAATCCCCAAACCACAGTTCAAGGCAAAAAAGAAACGCCCGACAAAGGCTAATGTCAGGCGCTTTTTGTGGCAGGGGCAGAAGGATTCGAACCCTCGACACACGGTTTTGGAGACCGTTGCTCTACCAACTGAACTATACCCCTAAATTCAACGCTCTCTAATTATAATCAAAAGAAAAAGAATTGTCAATAGTTTTTTTATTTAAAAAATGCACGGCACCTAGAAGAGTGGCGTGCATTTTTGCCAGCATTTTGTTTGCTGTGTTCAACGTAATACAGTAGTGATAAAATGGGAAGTGCGGACAGATGTTCTTTCAATCTTGAATTAGCTGTCTTTGCAAGACCCACAGATGAGGATTGCTCTAACTTCTTGCAAACGTTTCATTTATTTTTTGTTCCGGCTGATAGCCGTCCAGTCGGGCTAAAATAGAGATAAATTCGCCCATTGTAACCTCTCTTGCGTAGTTTTTATCGTACAAGACAAATCCAGTTTTGCCGTGTAAGTATTGGTACGCATTTTCGGCCCAGTCCGGCTGGTTTGGAACGGGTACATATCCGTCCAGCCTTGCCAGGATTTCCAGCAGTTCTCCCATCGTTAAAACTCTGGATAGGTCTGTGTTATAGAGAGTAAATCCGGTCTTTTCATGCAGATAACGATAGGCCCGCTCTGCCCAATCCGGTTGATTGGGTTCCGGAACATAGCCATTCAGTCTGGCAAGAATTTCGATGACCTCTCCCATTGTTACAATGCGGCTGAAGTTTGGGTCGTAGAGAGTAAATCCATACTTGCCGTGCAAATAATCATAGGCTCCCTGCGCCCAGTGGACGGTCGGCTTCGTAAAGCCGTTGAGCCCGTTTTTACGCATAATTTCGGGATAATCCCGGAAAGCATAGTCCAGATCAACATCGCCGGAAATGCCATCGACCCGACCGGTTGCGCTGAACTGCCAGATTCCGGCGTCACTTCGGTCTAACGTGTTGCCCCACAGTGCATACCAAAGATCAAATTTCTTCAGCACGTTCATATCAAAATATTCTTCCAGAAAATATCGGTTGGAATAATTCATGGCATAAAATTTGTTGTTTTCCAGTTCTGTTAAAAAAGCATTTGCATAAGCTGTAGCTATGTCGGGGCCCACGGGACTGTTTTGGCTGATTGCATAGCGAATGCTGTCATATTCATAGTCAAAGCAAAGAGGGTAGGTGAGCCGGTATGGGCTTACCACTTCCATTAAATTCTGCGCTTCCCGTCTGGCGCCTTCTTCGCTTAATGCATAACTGAACCAATATGCACCGGTTTCAATTCCTGCGGCGGCCGCGTTTTTAAAATTATAATCCGCATACTGATCCTTATTTGCGATGCTGGATCCGTAGCCGGCTCGGATCATGGCAAATTTCACACCTGCCGCGGCGGCTTTCTGCCAATCGATTCGTCCATTGTGTTTTGATACGTCAATTCCAAAAACTTTCACGATTTCACTTCCTGTCAAATGACTTATTTGCCGTTTCATTAAAGAGGTTACACGGCCAAAATCAGGCCTTTCAGCTATCCAGAGGATTTATCATTCTGATCAAAATGAAACCTTCTGTCCATCTAAATTTTATGTTTCTTTCTATAAAATTGTGATTGCTTTTCCTATAGGACTATGATAGAATAAAAAATGTAAACGTTATCATTTTGCGATAGGGGCTTGAAATCGATGGCGTTTGCATTTTTAAATTTAAAATCAAACAGACTGCGATGAAAATCGGGGGTTATTTACGATGCAGAAAATAGTGAATGCTGTGATGATAGGAGCTGGACACCGTTCTTTGATCTATGGGGATTATATTTTGGAAAATCCAGATAAAATTCGCTTGATTGCAGTTGCCGAACCGAATCCGGAGAGAAGGCGTCAAGCGGCAGAGCTGTTTCATTTGAAAGAAGACGCGTGTTTTTCCGACGCCGACGCTCTGTATGCTTCCGGAGTGGCGGCGGATCTTGTGATTAATGGGACCATGGACCGCTATCATGTGGAAACAACTCTCCCCGCTCTGCGTGCGGGTTATGATGTGCTGTTGGAAAAGCCGATATGCGCGACACGAGGGGAACTGGAACTTCTGGTGAAAGAGGCGCGCAGAAGCGGAAGCCGTGTCATGGTTTGCCATGTCCTTCGCTACGCTTCCTTTTATCAGGAAATCAAAAAGCGGCTTGCCGCCGGCGAAATTGGGCGGATTATCAGTGTTCATTCGGAGGAAAATATCAGTTATCATCATATGGCTGCTTGCTATGTGCGCGGAAGATGGGCGCGCCGGGATCAATGCGGTTCATCGATATTGCTGGCAAAGTGCAGCCACGATATTGATCTGATTTCCTGGTACCTTTCCGATACGGCGCCGGTTTTTGCCACGAGTTTTGGCGGAATCAGGACTTTCTGCGCCCAAAATGCTCCCGAAGGAGCGGGCATGCGGTGTTTAACGGACTGTAAAATAGAAGATCAGTGCCCTTATTCTGCGAAAAATAATTATTTAACCAAAAACCAGTGGACGCCTTACGTTTTTGGAGACCGGGAAAAAGCGGGAACCATAACGCGGGAAGAAAAAATCGAAAGCCTCAGGACAGACAATCCCTATGGCCGCTGTGTATACCATTGCGACAATAATGTGGCAGATCATCAGACGGCGATGTTCCAATTTGAAAATGGTGCTGTGGCAACCCATACGTTAAATGTTTCGCCCAAAGCATGCCGGACCGTCCATATTGTCGGCACGAAAGGCGAAATATGCGGAACGATGGAGGATAATTATTTCCTCGTGCGGCGCCACAATCTTGCGGCGGATTGTGACTATTGGGAAGAAAAAGTGGAGGCAGCCGTTACCGCGGCAGATCGTCACGGCGGAGGGGACTACAATTTGATGGATGACTGCGTCAATGTGGTTCTGGGAAAAAAACCTTCCATTTCCTGTACAGATTTAGAAGATTCCGTTCATGGACATCTCATGGTGTTTGCCGCCGATGAAGCAATGGAAAACGGAGTAGGCGTAAAGATTGAAAAAATATGAAATTTTGTTAGGAATACTGTATTTCAAAAACCGCTTCTTTGTGATAAAATCAAAGAAGCGGTTTTTTGTGGGTTTGATTCTCTTTCCGATGGAAGAATCACAGGCCATAAAAACATTCCAAAGATAGATGGGAGATAAAAATGGCGGAACGGTTGGATATCTTTTTGGTTGGGCGCGGCGATTTTCCCAGCAGGGAAAAAGCCCGGCGGGCTATTATAGACGGCAAGGTATTGGTAGACGGAGCAGTAATTGCAAAACCCTCTTATCCCGTGGGAGCGCAGGCAGACGTTATCGTCTCCAATCCAAGCAGATTCGTCGGCCGCGGCGGAGAGAAGCTGGAAAAGGCATTGAAGGTTTTTCCGATCTCTTTGGAGGGGAAAACCTGCCTGGATATTGGCGCTTCGACGGGAGGGTTCACCCAGTGCTGCCTTTTGTATGGAGCGAAAAAGGTATACGCCGTTGACGTAGGGAGTTCCCAGCTCGATCCCCTGCTCCGGCAGGACGGACGGGTAGTCAGCCTCGAACAGACGGATGCACGGAATTTGGACAGGGAAGCGTTTGCTGATGTAGAATTTATTTGCACAGACGTCTCATTTATTTCAGTCCGGCTGATTCTGCCTGTGATTGGGCGGATCCTGCCGCAGGACGGCTCCGCCGTCATACTGGTAAAGCCTCAGTTTGAGGCCGGGCGCGCCTTTGTCGGCAAAGGCGGTGTGGTAAAGGATCACAACGTGCATGTGCGGGTGATCGGAGAGGTGATGGAAGCGGCCGAAAGGGAAGGGCTTTTTCCGCATGGGCTTGATTTTTCGCCGGTTGCAAGCGGGAATACCGAATACCTTTTGTATTTGAAACGGAAAAAGCTGGACTTGGATTTCCATCAGACAGCCCTCCAAACCGTGCGGCAGGCAGAAGCCTTTTTTAAAGGCAAAAAGGAAACTTAAACTGGACAAATCCTCAGCATTTGGATTGTGCATGGAATATATAGTATAAAAGAAATAGTTGCAATATTATATGATATTGCGATCATTTTGCCGTGACGGCAGGAAAATAATATCTCCGGAGGAGAACGATGAATGAATTGGTAATTCCGGCATATGCAAAGATCAATTTGTGCCTGGATGTGTTGGGAAAAGAAGAAAACGGCTTCCATCAGATCGATACCGTGATGGTACACATCGATTTGGCGGATGAAATTACAATGGAAAAAAGGGAGAGCGGAATAGAACTTTTGACGGATTGCCCGAAACTGCCTGAGTCGTCCGGGAATTTAGCCTGGCAGGCGGCAGAGCTGTTTTTTCGGGAAACGGGCGTATCGGGAGGAGTGTCCCTTCAGATCAAAAAGCGGATTCCCATCTGCGCAGGCCTGGGAGGCGGCAGCGCGGACTGCGCCGCTGTATTAATGGGGCTCAATCAGTTATACGGGGAAGTGCTTTCTTCCGGTGAACTGGTTACGCTGGCGGCCAAACTGGGGAGCGATGTGCCGTACTGCCTGATGCGCGGGCCTGCCCGCGGAGAGGGATTGGGAACCAAATTGACTCCGATCCGGACCGGCTTGCGTTTTCCGGTAGCCGTAGTCAAGCCGCCGGCGGGAATCTCGACCCGGGAGGCCTATGAGAGACTGGACCAGATGGAGATTGCCTCTCATCCGGATGTGGCCGCAGCGGTTCGTGCACTGGAGCAGGATAATCTGGCTTTGCTCACGCAGAATTTGGGAAATGTGCTGGAACTATCGTGCAGCCTTCCGGCGGTGAAAGCCGTTAAGCAAAAACTGCGGGAGTTCGGTGCGCGCGGCGTATTAATGAGCGGATCCGGGTCGGCTGTTTTTGGGATTTTTACGGATTTTGGACGGGCCGTGCGCGTAGCAGGGGAGTTTTCCCAAAATGGGTACGCAGGGTTTGCGGCGATGACACTATGTTAGGAGCAAAAGGATGAAAAAAGTTAACATACTCGGAGTGAAGATTGATTCCATTACGATGGGACAGGCCTATGAATTTGCGATGAATGCCATTCGAAGCGGCGGATTTCATTGTATTTTTACGCCCAATTCAGAAATGGTAATGGCAGCCAAAAATAAGCCAGCCTTAAAAGATGCGCTCAATTCAGCGGATCTGTTGATAGCGGACGGAATCGGAGTGGTATATGCTTCCCGTATCATCAAAGATCCGCTGCCGGAACGTGTGACGGGGTTCGATCTTACCAAACGGCTGCTCGAAGGCATCTGGAAAGAGGGCAAGAGCGTATATTTCTTCGGCGGAGCGGAAGGCGTGGCCGAAGAGGCAAAGGCAAATTTAGAGAAAGAGTTTCCGGGGATCCGTGTAGCAGGCTGTCACAATGGTTATTTTAAGCCGGAGGAAGAAGCGGGGATTGTAGAAGCGATCAACCAGAGCGGGGCGGATTTGCTGTTGGTCTGTTTAGGCGCAGAAAAGCAGGAAATGTGGATCTGCCGCTATCGGGATCAGCTGAACGTATCGCTGGCCATGGGCGTGGGCGGTACGCTCGATGGGATCGCCGGACGGGTTCAGCGTGCGCCGGAATTTTATCAGAAGCACGGCCTTGAGTGGTTTTACCGCCTGATTAAGCAGCCGAGCCGGTTTGTCCGGATGCTGGCGCTTCCGAAATTTGGACTATATGTGTTGTTTCATGGAAAAAAGTACTTAAAAGAAGAGAAATAGAAAGGACGTGGCGTACATGGGGCTCCATGTTGAACTTTTAGCATATACAGAGGGCTGTGAAAAAATTGCGGCGGCGGCGGCAAAGCTCTGCTATTCTTCCTCTGGCATTGAAGATATTTTGGATGGGCTTACGGAGGAAAAGACAGGCAGTTTTCTCAAAAAGCTTGCCGATATGGGACATGAGAGCCCGATTGAGCATGTGAGCTTTACCTTTGGGATTGAAGGCGTCAGCCGGAGTCTGCTTGCCCAGATTACGCGCCACCGGATCGCCAGCTACAGTGTAAAATCACAGCGCTATGTGCGGGAGGGCGAATTTGCTTACGTTGTGCCGCCGGAAATTGCAGCGGACGAAGAAGCGCTCCAGTTATTTGAAGAAACCATGCGGCGGGATCAGGAAGCTTATGATCAGCTGGTGGAAATTTTGACCCGGAACAAGACGCGGCGGCTTATGGAGGAAGGCATGAGCGAAAAAGCGGCAAAGGCGGCGGCTTCCAAGCTTGCCAATGAGGATGCGCGCTTTGTTCTGCCCAATGCCTGTGAAACAAAAATGATCGTGACCATGAACGCACGCAGCCTGATGAATTTTTTCCATCACCGCTGCTGCAGCCGCGCACAGTGGGAAATCCGGGCGCTTGCCGATGAAATGCTGAGGCTGGTAAAGGAAGTTGCCCCGTCGCTGTTCGGCTGTGCCGGGCCCTCCTGCGTGAGCGGGGCCTGCCCGGAAGGGAAGATGAGCTGCGGCCGCATGAAGCAGATGCGCGAAAAATACTTGGGAGAGGATCGGTCATCATGGGAAAATTGATTGCAATCGAAGGCGTAGATGCGAGCGGGAAAGAGACGCAGTCTGCTCTTTTATATGAAGCCTTAAAGAAAAAATATCCCAGAGTGAGAAAAGTCCGTTTTCCCGATTACGAAAGCCCGTCTTCCGGCTTGGTGCGCATGTATCTGCGGGGAGATTTTGGCGAGGATCCGCAGAGCGTGGATCCATACATTGCTTCGACTTTTTATGCCGGCGACCGCTATGCAAGCTATATGACAGACTGGAAAAAGGATTATGAAGCAGAGGACGGAATTATCCTTGCCGACCGCTATACCACGGCAAATGCCATCCATCAGGCGGCAAAATTAAACACAGAAGAAGAAAAGGAAGCTTTTTTAGAGTGGCTGTCTCATTTTGAGTATGGGCTCTACGGCCTGCCGAAGCCGGATCTTGTGATCTTTTTGCATATGCCGCTTTATAAGGTACGCTCCATATTGGCCGAGCGCGGCAATAAAGTCGATGCAAAGACAAAACGCGACATTCATGAGAGAAGCGGCGCTTTTATGGAGCGTTCGTACTACAATGCGCTTTATGTGGCGGAAAAGCTGCGCTTTTCTGTGGTTTCCTGTGAAAGCGACGGTAAGATTCGAAGCATTGAAGACATTTCTCAGGAAATTTTAAAGCTGGCAGAGCAGGTGATTGGAACAATAGAACAGAATTTTTGAATTTTTTTAGAACGGTTGAACGATATTTTTTTAAAACCTGACATACTGTTGTCGAATTTAGTATGCTATGATACCCCTATTCATTTTATATGATAGGGGGGATTGATTGTATGGCCGAACTTCCAGAAATTGCAAAGATTAGCGGACAGATGAATCAAGTGTTAGCTGGAAAGAAGATACAAAAGGTTGCCATATATCAACCGAAGTCGATTAATGTAAAAGAAGGAGAGTTTTTCTGCAGAACCGCGGACGCTACTGTAGTTCAGGTAACCAACCGGGGAAAGTGGATTGTGGCCCATCTGTCCAATGGGGAAAATATTCTGCTTTCCTTTGGATTGGGAGCGGATGTGTTGTATTTTCCAACAGAACAAGAGCGGAAAAGTCAGTCGCATATTCAAGTATTCATGGAGGACGGAAGCGGCTTTACTGTGCGGTATTGGTGGTTTGGATGGTTTTTTCTCCTGTCGGATGCAGGACTTTTCAAAGATCCGCACATTCGGGACATTGCTCCGGATCCGTTTCAGAAAGAATTCACCTATGAATATTTCCGCAATTTATTCTGGGGGAAAAAAATCCGAATCAAAACGGTATTATTAGACCAGTCTAAGGTCAGCGGCATTGGAAATATGTATATTCAGGATATTTTGTTTCGAAGCGGTTTGCATCCAGACCAGAATTCCTCTACGATGGAAGAAGAAGATTTTAAAATCTTATATCAAAGTATCAAAGAACAGCTGGAGAAATCCCGGGAGAAAGGCGGCTGTGCTTTTGAAATGGATTTCTTTGGAGAAAAGGGCGGATTTGGACTGGATGATTTTTATATCGGTTATAAAGAAGGGGAGCCTTGCCCACGCTGCGGAACGCTGATTCAAAAGATCCGGCTCGGAGGAACGGCTTCTTATTTTTGCCCGAACTGCCAAAAAAAGAAATAGAAGGCGGAGAAAACAGAATTTTACGGTTTGTGCGCAACCCATCGCACAGAGAAAAGGATCTGTCGTACAAACTGAATTATTACAGATACAGAGCTGGCTGCTTTTGCAGCAAGTACGCACGATGGGAACAAAGTTTGTATCTTTATTCATAGAATAGTTATGGATAACAAATTGATAAAGCAGAAAAATTTATGATTGACAAACCAAAACAACAGTGTTAGAATGAGAAAAAATTAAAAATGATTCAAACCGATGAGGCGGAGATAACGGCAGTATATGCGCTTACAGAGAGCGGGGGAAGGTGAAAGCCCCGCAGAAATGCAGATTGTCAAATGGACCGCTGAGGGCGCGCTGAAAAGAGAGGAATTCTCCGAGTATTTCGCGACGTGCATGCATACGTAAGTTGCATGGGATATGTTGGTATCCTGATAAGTGTGCAAGGCGTAAAGTCTTGCAAAGCAAGGTGGCACCACGGGTGAATGGAATTGATGCACTCGTCCTTGACAGAGTATTGTCATGGGCGGGTGCTTTTTTATTGGTCAATCCGGCGGCTTTTGCAATAAAAGCCGGCTTGAGATAGAACCTGGTTCGGCTGAAATCCCCGGCCGCAGAAAAATCAAGGGCAAGGGAAAGACGCTGAAACAGGAAAAATTATAAAAATATTTTTAAAGGAGTGAAAAACATGAATGTACGGCCCACGCTGGAAGAAGCGAAACAGCTTGCCTCCGGTTACACGGTAGTACCGGTAGCCAGAGAAATGTTTTCCGACATTCGGACGCCAATCGAGGTACTCAAAAATATCGCACGCAGGAGCAACGGCTATTATTTACTGGAAAGTGTAGAGGGCGGTGAAAAGTGGGGCCGCTATTCATTTTTGGGATACGACCCGATTGCCTATCTTAAGATTCAGGATGGAAAATTGGAATACGATTCCGGTGTTTGTTTAAATGAACAGACCCAGGATCCCAACGAGTCGATCCGGAAAATATTAAAGCAGTACCGGTCGCCGCGGCTGGAGGGGTTCCCGCCGTTTACAGGCGGATTTGTCGGGTATTTCTCCTATGAATATTCTAAATATTGTATGCCAATTTCGTTTACGGGAAAAAACGAAGCCGATTTTCCGGACTGCGAACTGATGCTTTTTGATAAGGTGATTGTATACGATCATCTGCGGCAGAAAATCATCCTGATTGTCAACGTCCGGTGCGATATGCTGGAAACCAATTATAAAAAGGCAACCGTCGAGCTTCAGACCATGGCAGATATGGTGCGCGAGACAGCGCAGGAAAGCTTTGGAGGTTCGTTGGTTTCAGAAATTAAAGCAGAGAAGAGCGAAGAAGAATTTTCGGAAATAGTTAAAAAGATTCAGGATCACATCCGGGAAGGCAATATTTTCCAGGCAGTCCCCTCCATCCGGATGAGCGCAGAATATGAGGGTAGCCTGCTATCAGCCTATCGGGTCCTCAGAACGATCAATCCTTCGCCTTATATGATTTATATCAAATGCCGCGATATCGAGATTGCCGGCGCCTCACCGGAAACTCTGGTTACTTTGAAAGACGGAAGGCTTTCCACCTATCCGCTGGCGGGCTCCCGCCCAAGAGGGAGAAATGAGGAGGAAGACGAACGGCTCAAAAAAGAGCTCCTTTCGGATGAAAAAGAGCTGGCGGAGCATAACATGCTGGTGGATCTTGCCCGGAATGATTTGGGAAAAGTGAGTCAATTTGGTTCGGTCAAGGTAGAAGAGTATCTGAAAGTGCTTCGCTATTCGCATATTTCCCATATCAGCTCCTGTGTCACAGGCCAGCTGGCAGAGAGCGCAGATGCTCTGGATGTATTAGCGTCCGTGCTTCCGGCCGGAACCTTGTCCGGCGCTCCTAAAATACGGGCCATGGAGATCTTAAACGAACTCGAAGGAAGCAAACGCGGCGTTTACGGCGGCGCAGTGGGCTATCTCGATTTTGCCGGAAACATGGATTTGTGCATTGCTATCCGGATGGCGGTCAAGCGTGCCGGCAAGGTTTATGTACAGGCCGGAGCGGGAATTGTGGCCGAGAGTCAGGCAGAAAAAGAATATACCGAATGCAAAAACAAAGCGCTTGCCATGCTGGAAGCGATCAAAGCGTCAAAGGAGGCGGAAGAAGAATGATCCTGTTGATTGATAATTACGACAGCTTTTCTTATAACTTATACCAGGCCGTTGGGGCGGTCAATCCCAACATCCGGGTGATTCGAAACAACGAGCTGAGTGCGGCGGAGATTGAAGCGCTCCATCCTTCCCACATCATCCTGTCGCCCGGGCCGGGACGTCCGGCGGACGCAGGCGTATGCGAGCAAGTGGTTCGGAATATGGCAGGCAAGGCTGCAATTCTGGGCGTATGCCTTGGACATCAGGCCATCTGCGAGGCATTCGGCGCCACCATTACCTATGCCAAGGAACTCATGCATGGAAAGAAAAGCCGCATCTATGTTGCCAATGGAAGCGCATTATTTCAGGGATTGCCCCCGCTGATCGAAGGTGCGCGCTATCATTCACTCTGCGCCGACCGTTCCACACTTCCGGATGAGCTGTTCGTCATTGCAGAAACTGAGGACGGCGAGGTCATGGGAGTCAAACATGCGGACTTTGATATTTACGGCGTTCAGTTTCATCCGGAATCAGTCCTGACGCCGCAGGGAGATCGGATTATCTCGAATTTTTTGAAGATTGGCGGTGAGGAAAAATGATCCAGAATGCGATTTATAAGCTGGTCAACCAGGAAAATTTGACGCTGGAAGAAACAACAGATGCGATGAATGAGATCATGGAAGGCCGCGCAACCAATGCGCAGATTGCCTCTTTCCTCACGGCAATGCGGATGAAGGGCGAAAGCATAGAAGAAATTACAGCCTGTGCCCGCGTTATGCGCGAAAAATGTGCCAAAATCCATCCGGATACCGACGTGCTTGACATTGTAGGAACCGGCGGCGACGAGGCATATACCTTTAATATTTCAACGGTTTCTTCTTTTGTGATCGCAGCCGGCGGGGTGCGCGTCGCCAAGCACGGGAACCGGAGCGTTTCCAGCAAATGCGGAAGCGCAGATGTTCTGGAGGCATTGGGAGTAAAGATCGATATATCGGCAGAACAAAGTGCGAAGGTATTAGAGCGCGCCGGCATGACCTTTATGTTTGCACCGACCTTCCACGCTTCCATGAAATATGCCGCGCCGGTTCGGAAAGAATTGGGCGTGCGGACGATATTCAATATTTTAGGGCCGCTGGCCAATCCCGCCGGAGCCAATTTGCAGCTTCTGGGCGTGTACGATGAGAATCTGGTGGAACCGCTGGCAAATGTTTTAAAGAATCTCGGGGTCAAGCGTGCCATGGTCGTGCACGGCCATGACGGACTGGATGAAATCACGCTCTGTGCCACGACGACAGTCTGCGAAGTAGCAGATGGAAACATCAACAGCTTTTTCATTACGCCGGAGCAGTTTGGTCTCAAACGCTGTGAAAAAGGCGCTTTGATTGGCGGCACGCCGAAAGAGAATGCTGAAATTGCCCTTTCGATTTTACAGGGCGCGCGGGGGCCGGCACGCGATGTTGTGATTTTAAACAGCGCGGTCTGCCTTTATATGGCCCATAACAACGTTACGCTGCGCGCCTGCGTCAAGATGGCGCAGGATTTGATCGACAGCGGAAAAGCAATGCAGCAGCTGGAAAAATTCCGCCTTGCGACGAATGAGGTGGAAGCATGATTTTAGAAAAGATTGCGGCGGACACACGGGAACGGGTAGAAGCACAGAAGCGGCAGCTTCCTTTCGCAAAGCTGCGCACGCAGGCGGAAAAATTGGAAAACCAATCGGATTTTCCCTTTCAAAAAGCGCTGCGCAGCCCCGGTTTATCGGTGATCTGCGAAGTAAAAAAGGCTTCGCCCTCCAAGGGGGTCATCGCGGAAGAATTCCCCTATGTTCCAATTGCCAAAGAGTATGAGGCAGCGGGAGCCGCGGCAATTTCTGTTCTCACTGAGCCCCATTTCTTTTTGGGCAGGAACGAATATCTTGCAGAGATTCGTCAGGCGGTTCGCGTTCCGCTTCTGCGGAAGGATTTTGTCATCGATGAATACCAGATTTATGAGGCAAAGATCCTGGGGGCAAACGCCGTCCTGCTGATCTGCGCCCTGTTGGAAGAAGAGCAGCTTGCCGCCTATCAGGCGCTTGCGCATAGCCTGGGGATAGATGTCCTAATAGAGGCGCATGATTGTGGAGAAATCCAAAGCGCTCTGCGGGCAGGGGCCGGGATCATTGGGGTAAACAACCGAAACCTCCGTAATTTTTCGGTGGATGTGCAAAACAGCCTTCACCTGCGGGAAATGGTTCCCAGGGAAGTTATTTTTGTTGCAGAGAGCGGCATTCAAAGCGGGGCCGATACCAAAGCGCTGCGCGAAGCGGGAGTGGATGCCGTTTTGGTGGGAGAAGCCATGATGAAAAGTTCGGATAAAGCTGCTATGCTGGCAGAACTTCGGGGGGAGAGAATATGAGCCAGATCAAAATCTGCGGCTTAACGCGCCAAGAAGACATTTCCGCGGTCAACATGGCGGTACCCGATTACATTGGGTTTGTATTTGCTCCTAAGAGCCGGCGGTTTCTGCCCTTAGAGAAAGCCGCGGCTTTAAAGCGCGGACTTCTGCCCGAAATTCAGGCAGCCGGCGTGTTTGTCAATGCACCGCTGCACGAGGTAATGCGTGCGGCGCAGGAGAAAATCATTGATGTAATACAGCTCCACGGAACGGAAGATGAGGCCTATATCGAAAAGCTGCGAAAGGAGACGGCACTTCCCATCATCAAGGCATATCCTGCCCGCGGTCCCCGGGATATCGCAGAAGCAAACAGCTCTGCTGCCGACATGATCCTGCTGGATACCTACCGTCTGGGAAACTTCGGCGGGAGCGGAGAGACGTTTGGGTGGGAACTGCTGTCCGGGCTCAAGCGGCCGTTTTTTCTGGCCGGCGGGATTGGTCTGTCCAATTTGGAAGAGGCCTTAGCAACGGGGGCATATGGAATTGACGTGAGCAGCGGTGCAGAAGGCGCCGACGGAAAGAAAGATGCGGAAAAAATAAAACAGATTGTTGCAATGGTCCGCAAAGCGGAAAGCAAGGGAGGAAACTGATATGGGAAATGCTCGTTTTGGCGAATTCGGGGGTCAGTACATTCCGGAAACGCTGATGAACGCAGTCATAGAACTGGAAGAAGCCTATGAATTTTATAAAAAAGATAAGGATTTTAACGAAGAGCTCGCAGAGCTGATGGAAGAATATGC
>CALYAR010000052.1 GCA_944393585.1 uncultured Clostridia bacterium
CTGATCGAAATTGATAAACAGGGCAGACTCAACCTGTCTCGGAAAGATGCGATGGCCGATCTGGAAAAGAATAAAAAGAAATAAAACCAAAAATAGAAAACGCACTGGTATTTCCCGAGCGTAAAAATAAACAAGAAGAAACATTAGATCAAAGTGTTTCTTCTTGTTTTTTTATTGACCGGACAGCAGACTTGATATTGTAAAGAGCAGTATCATTTCAAGGGTTTTCTCATGACAAGCTTCTGCTTTGTTTCGTGGAAGACGGTAAATCCAAATTTTTCATACATAGCGGCATATCCTGCAAAGTCTTCGGATTTGGCAGTGACTTCTTTATCCGGATAGGCTTCCACAAAGTCAAATCCGTCCTCGGCCGCATCCTGGCAAACACGGGCCAAAAGTTGTGAGGCAATGCCTTGGCGCCTCATTTTTGGAGCGATAACAAAACAAAAAACGGATCACCATCCCACGACCTTGCCATCACAATAAGCAAGATAGCCTTGAATATTATTTCCATTGACATATTGGATGGCATAATTCCTTCTTGCGGTTTTGGTTTTAAAATCTTTCCCTTCACAGTCATCATTGCACCAATAAACACAATAACATTTGACTTTGTATTTTTCGTTATGCGGCGTCGTGTCAAAAAATGTAATATAATCTTCCGCGAGATCGGGGGTCAACTTTCGGATTTCAATATTCATCGAATTCCCTCCACAAATATTAATTTTCTTCTGCCCACATATGGATTATATCACAGCGAATGAAAAAAGTTTAGCTTGAAATAAAAATAAAAGACCCAAAAGAGGAGAGTGTCCGTTTTTGGACAAACAAAAAATAGGTATGGTTTACCATGCCTATTTTAAAGCAAAGTGTCTTTTTATATCATCATACCGATGGAGCGGCATTTTTTATGTTTACTGCAATAATTTTGTGTAAAGGTCCCGAATGATTGCATCCCGGTTCAGGCTGAGGCACGTTTTGATTTTGTGCGGCCCCCGATTGAAGATCCAATGAAAATCATCCGAAATACCGGGAGCGGGAATCACTTTTTCCGTAAACCAATCAGGCTGGATTAAATAGGCTACCGCTCCCGCATCCCAGATTGGTCTCGAATAGGCAAAATGATTTTCCCTTGTTTCACGGACATTTTGGCAGAGCATTGTGCAAAGCTTGTTTTTCCCGTCCAGATAAGCTTCCAGTTCGGGAAGCGTGACCCGGAGCTCGGAAGTAACGCCGATACAAGGGATTTGGATCAGCGGTACGCCGCAGGAGAATAAGTATCGTGCTGCGGCAGGATCACCTGCTAAATTAAATTCCCGGGTGGAATCCATCCAGATTCCATGGCCTCCCAGCCAGACCACCACAATCCGCTCCCGGATCCGTGGCTCTGCCGCAAGGGCAGACGCGATATTGGTTGCCGCGCCGATCGCAACAACATAGAGCGGATTTTTAGAGGGAAGAAGCGCCCGTTCGATCAGGTCACGAACCGCGTCAGACAGAATGGGTTTTTCAACACATTCCAAAAACTTGTCAGATCCCCGGAAAGAAGGGACGTCATTGGTTTTATTCATGATTTGGAGAACTTTTTGAATTTCCTGATAGCTTTTTTCCATTCCGTCTCCAGGGGAACTGGACTTTTCATTATAAAACGGCGCCGCGTAGATTGCTTCTGCCATCAAACGGTCTTGGGACCGTAACAAGTACGCCAGGGCGAACTGATCGTCGATTTCGTTGTATGTATCCGTGTCCAGGACGACACGGAGCTTTCCCTGTTTGGGAATCGCCAGTTTTTCATCATATAGCTGTTCTGTCATATTGTTCCCTCCTATGTGATTGATTCATTTCTTCTTCCTTCAAAAGGTTTTCAATTCTTTTGTAGCGGAACATGATTTTATTATAAATATAAAGGAATGTGATATCTATCTGATTTTGGCTGGATTTTTTTGTTTTCTGGCTAATATAGCTGAAAAATAAATTTGGCCTCTTTACATTTTACAAAAAAACAGATATGCTTTTGGGGAAGATTCCATTTAAAATGATGTATGGGGGCGTTAGAATGCAGGCAGTTCTGGAGTATTTTTTCTGTTATGACCGGAAAGCGCAAACGACCATTGCTGAACACAGCCATTCTTACTATGAACTTGCTTACTATTGCGAAGGGAACGGGACGACCGGGATCAAAGGGGAAAAACTTACATACCACGCCGGTCAATATGCAATTTATGGACCGGGGTGCGGACATGATGAATACCACAACGGCACGGTTAAGGTATGCTGTCTGGGATTCCATATGGGAGCAGATCCAGAATTTATTGTTGAAAATGGCGTGTATACGGATAGCAGCCGTCAGATTTGGGATAAGGTGAAAACAATTCAGGGAGAACTGGAGAGAAGAGAAGCGTATTATCACTTGGCGGCCAGCCTTGTTTTAAACGAAATTTTGCTTCTTCATCAAAGGCAGCTTCACCAAAAAGGAGACAATTTTAATCCCATGTATTATGTTTGCCAATATATAGAAGAAAATGCAGAACAGGAGATAAGCCTGCCCTCCCTGGCTGCTATGACAGGCTATAGCTGCGACCGATTTCGGCATTTGTTTCGGGAAATTACAGGTGTGCCGCCCAAAAAGTATATTCAGATGAAACGAATGGAACAGGCGAAAAAGATGCTGTTAAACAGCCAACGGTCAGTTTCAGAAATCGCCGGGCTGTGTGGTTTTACGAATGAATCCCGGCTTTCCGCAGCGTTCAAAAAACAGATGGGAATCTCGCCTTCCAAATTTCGGAAAGGCGGAGGCGATATGGGCGGAATGAAGGAGGTATGGAATTGAAGATTTTGAATTTCGGTTCTTTGAATCTGGATTTTGTCTATACGGTGGATCACATAGTCCATCCGGGCGAGACGATTATTTCCAAAGGCATGGAACGGTTTTGCGGCGGGAAAGGGCTAAACCAATCCATCGCCCTGGCAAAAGCCGGCGCTGATGTCTGGCATGCCGGTCTAATCGGCTTGGATGGCTCTGTCCTAAAGGAGACAATGGAGCAATATGGGGTACATGCAGAATGGGTGGAACAATGTGAAGGGACAAATGGACATGCCCTGATTCAGGTGGATCAAAGCGGCCAAAACAGCATTGTTGTCTATGGCGGTTCCAATCAAATGATTACCACTGCATACATCGAAACTATTTTGTCTCGTTTCATGCCAGGTGATATTTTACTTCTGCAAAACGAACTCAACTGTACCTGTGAGATCATGGAGAAGGCGCATAAGGCTGGGTTGAAAATTGCTTTAAATCCTTCCCCGGTATCTAGAGAATTAATAGAAGGCCCGTTAGAAATGGCTGATTGGCTCATCCTCAACGAAATAGAAGGTGCGCAGATTTGCGGTCTGCCGGAAGATACACAGGCGAATTGCGTTCTTTCCTCTTTGCACCGGCGTTTCCCTAAGTGCGCTCTTGTGCTGACTTTGGGAAAAAACGGCGGCGTATATCAGGACCAAAATTGTATGGAAAAATGGGACATCTGGCCGGTAAAAGCAGTGGACACAACGGCAGCAGGCGATACCTTTACCGGATATTTTCTAGCGGGTGTAGCAAACGGAGCGCCAGTCAAACAGGTATTGCAGTTTGCCAGCGCAGCATCGGCGTTGGCTGTAGGCAGAAAGGGAGCTTCCGCTTCCATTCCATATCGAAATGAGGTAATGGATTTTGTGATGAAAATGCAGTGAAAA
>CALYAR010000053.1 GCA_944393585.1 uncultured Clostridia bacterium
CTTATTCTATGCGGAAAAGGTTGTCTTTGAGAAGAACTATTCTTCTGTCACTTCTGTGGCAGGAGCTTGGGAAGAAACCGGCGGTTCCGACGCAGAAGGCGAAGACGGCGGCTCTTCGGAAGCGGCCGGTGGAGGAGAAGTCGCTGCATTGACAACGGGAGATTCGCTTGGCACAGCAGATGGTGAGGCGCTCGGCGGAGCGGAGGGTGAACTGCTGGGCGGGGCGGAGGGGGTTTGATTGGCCGGCGAAGAAGATGGAGAATTTGCGGTGGCTGGAGAGGGGCTTGGAGAAGCAGATGGGCGCGGACTGGGAGAGAGAGAAGGGGAAGGAGACGGCGAGGTTGTATTCGCTGGCCTCGATGACGGAGCCGTCGTATTGGATTGCGTTGGTCTTCTTGTTGAAGAGGTTGTTTGCGGAGTTGCAGAGACAGAGGGAGAGGGAGACGGGGAAGGAGATGCAGTCGCGCCTCCTTCGATGAGCAGCTGTACCTTTTCCTGTTCCTTCTCGTACAAATCCTTATAATTAGCGACATCCTTTTCCAGCTGTGAGATGGCCGCATCTTTTTCTGATAATTGTTCTTTGAGCAAATCGACCTGGTCAATCGCTTCTTTCCCCGCATCGGAATATTCTCCATATGTTACAGCCGCCCATATAATAAAAGCCAGGAGCAGTACAATCAGGACGGAACAGACGATCAGAAAAATATTTGATGCTTTTGGCTTTGTTCTCGATACGCTGTTATAGTAATTTCTTTTCATAGTCAGCACCTCTATTTCAGCCGCCTTCGTGCCGGATTCAACCCGGCCGAACGGGGGTAGTTTTCTTTAATCATATCTTATCATACTGCCATCGGAAAATAAATAGATAATTTTTTCTTTCGGCGCTTTTTTCGTGATCCGCCCGATTGCCTCGGCGTATAGCTCAATCTGGAGCTGGTATTTCTGCCGAAGCTGTTCGTGCGCGCCGTGGGCAAAATCGCTTTTATAGTCCAGCAGGATAATTTCATCTTCTTCGTAAAAAAAGCAGTCTATGATTCCCTGAATCAGGAGAGTCTGATGCTCCGGCGCGTTTGGATATACCCGGCAGGCGGGTATTGGGATTTCAAAGGAAGTTTCCCGGCATACGTTCAAAGATGCACACATCCGTTTTCCCAGATCAGATTGGAAAAAGGCTGCAATCGAAGCAGAGGAAACATATTCTTTTGCACGTTCTTCCATTTTATGTTCTGCAATCAGGCGGCAGACCAATTCCTCGATATCCGCACGGCTTGTCCGGTTCAAATCGATTTCTTTCAAAATCAGATGGTTCCAGGTTCCCATTTGAGCCGCAGAGGGCTTTTGATCCTTTGCCAGAAATTCCGGAACCTTGACGAGCGAATAATCCTGATAGATGCTTCGGGTGTCGTCAAACAGGACGGCAAGTTCACTGACGGACAGTTTGCTTTCCTGATTTTTCTGCGGAAAGTCCGGATAATTCCATTGGAAGAAATCCTTTTGTTTTATTTCCTGTGAAACACGTTCTGTTTTGGGCTTTGGTTCCTGCGGTGCCAGCAGATCCGGCATGCGCAAATGTGAGATAGCCCAGGGGGAGCTGCCGTCTGCAAGGGGAAGTGCGGATAAAGAGGTAAGTTTTGCCGCTTTTATCAGCGGCGGCAGGATCCATCCGGCATAGCTTTTCGCCGCCGCCAGGTAGTTTTGATACAGCGGGCCGGTTAAAGATGCCGCAGCACGCCATTTTTGAAATGTTTTTTCCGGATTTCGAAAGGTTCCGCTTACAATCAGTTTTTGGCGGGAGCGCGTCATAGCGACATAAAGAAGCCGCATTTCCTCCGAGCTGTTTTCCTGCTCCATGCGCAGGGCAATCGCTGCTTTGGAGAGATTCGGATAGGTATAGGGGGGATTGGCGTTTACAAAATCGACCCCAAATCCAAGTTCGGGATGGCACAGGATCTTTTCATGCCGGTCGCTTTCGTTAAACTTTTTTCCCGTTCCGCACAAAAACACGACGGGAAATTCCAATCCTTTGCTCTTGTGAATACTCAAAATCCGGACTGCATTCTGATTTTCTGCCATCGTTTTTGACTGCATGCCATCGGCTGCGGAAAGCTTTACCCGCTTGATCAAGTCGATAAATCGGTACAAGCCTCCGAAGCCGCTTTCTTCATATTGCTTTGCTTTGGCGTAAAGGGCCTTGAGATTGACCAAACGCTGATCCGCATCCGGCATGGCGGCGCAGATTGCAAAAAAGTCGGTGTCCTCATAGATCTTCCAGATCAGGGAATGAACCGGCATGATCTGTGCCGCTTTTTGCCAGGCAGATAAAATTTCAAGAAATCCGGCGCATTTTTGTCCAAGTGCAGAGGGTTTGGCCGCGGTTTCTTTGACGCATTGATAATAGTATTCGCAATTTTGATCCAGTTTAATCTCCAAAAGCTCATTATCGGTAAAAAGAAAAATGGGCGAACGGAGAACTGCGGTCAGAGGAATATCACACATAGGATTGTCGATCGTTTCTAAAATGGAAATCATCAGCTCAATTTCCTGGGCGGAGAAATACCGTCCTCCTATGTCGGAAAAGACGGGGATTCCGCTGGCGGACAAAGCCGTTGAGAATGCGTCGGCCACAGGACCGGGGCTTCGCATCAGAATTGCAATGTCGCGGAATTCCAGCTTTCTTTCATTTTCCCCATTTTCCACGGGAAAACCGTCATGTAACAGCTGCTTGATCCTTTGTGCAACGAAAAGTGCTTCGGTTTCTGCCGCCGAAAAATCCAGTTCCTCGTTTTCTTCGGCCTCTTCCGGCCGGGACAGATCGATCAGCGCCATCTCGCAGGCTTTGTCCGCTCCTTCCGGCAGGGGACGGTAAGCGGCGCCGCTCACCAATTCTTCCCCCTGCGCGTATGCAATATCCCCCAGTCTTTCACTCATGACGTCGCAGAAGACGAGATTGATTCCCTCGATGATTTCCTTCCGGCTTCGGAAGTTTTTGGTCAAACTGATCTGAATGTTATCCTCTGTCCGGTCTGTCGAATAGGACGATTTCTTCTCCCGAAAAATATAGGGGTTTGCGTGACGGAATCTGTAGATACTCTGCTTCAGATCGCCGACATAAAAACGGCTGCTCTGTCCGGACAGCAGAGAAAAAATCATCTCCTGCAGTTCGTTGGTGTCCTGGTATTCATCAATTAAAATTTCGGTACAGCTTTTACTGAATTCTTCTGCATAGGCAGAGGGTGTGATGCGGCCTCCCTCTTCTTTGGAAAAAAGGCGCAGGGCAAAATGCTCCAAATCCGAAAATTCATAGCTGTTTTTTTTCTTTTTTGCTTCCATTAAGTTCCGGTCATAGGCTGTAATGGTTTCGCAAAGGCCGCGGATGCAGGGTTCCATAGCGGCAAGATCCTGCCGGATCTCCTCCTCTTTGCGGAAAAAGAATTCGGATTTCATGCTGTTTAACAAATTCTTTGCCTCGTCCCGGAGGGATTTGATCGTCTCTTTGGTTTGCGCATCCTGTGTGCGAATGGGATAAAATGACCGAAATGCCAGGGAGTCAAACGCTTCGCAGACTTTGTCCCAGCCGTTTGGGAGCGCATCTATCAGGCGCTCGCAGGCAGCACGTTCTGCTGAGAGCGTGACTTCATATTTCTGAAAATCCACATTGTGATACACCAAATCCAGGGCAGTTTCATAATTTTTCAGGCATTGGCGTATTTTTGTTTCCGCTTCTTCGAGGATGACCTTTTGCCAAAGCGGAAGCGAAGCGGTAAACTGATCGGTTTTCTGATTCAGCCAGTCCAAATAAAAAGGCAAAGAACGCAGAAAGGAATAGACCGAACGGATCATCTCACAAAGTGTACGGTCGCTTTTTAAATCCAAATACCGTTCGGAAAAGGCGGAAAAATGTTCGCTCGGATTCTGATATTGATCTGCCAGCGTCGCTTCCAGCACTTCATCCTTCAGCATTTCGCATTCCGTGTTGTCCATGACTTGAAAGGAAGAATCCATTCCAAGCGCATTGGCATTGTTTTTTACAATGTTGTAGCAAAAGGAATCGATGGTGGTAATATTTGCGAGCGGAAGCAGCGTAATCTGTGATGCCAAATGGGACTGATCCGGCGCTTCGTCAAGACGCGCATAAATTTCACGCAGAATACGTTCGCGCAGCTCTGCGGCGGCCGCCTTGGTAAACGTGACAACGAGCAGGGAGGTAATATCAGCCGGATGATCCGGGTCGGTAAGAAGGTCTAAAATGCGTGCTGTTAACACAGCGGTTTTACCGCTTCCCGCCCCAGCTGATACCAATAGGTTTTTTTTTCGGAGTGTAATTGCTGCCAGCTGTTCCGGCGTCCAGTTGCGTGTCATGAAATGTGCCTCCTTATTTCGCGGTTCTCTCATTTTATTCTACCATATCCCGATACGCTAAGCAAATAACCTGCAAAAACGGGCGATAAAACGGAAAATATATTTTTACGGTTTAGTCCAGCAATTTGCTTTGGTACATTTTTACCTGTTCCAATAAATGGCCGATATTTCCTTCCCCGGCATAGAGCGTCATATCGAAAAAGTTATGGTGAAAATCAGACCAATAGAGCGTATTTTCCTCTTCCCTCAATTCGACAGCGTGTTTCAGTCTTCCCACATATGCTTCTACATAGCAATCCTGATAATAGTAGGTGAAATCCATCAGATGGTGCAGCATGATATCTTTGCTGGAAATGGAAGTCTCCTCCCAAAGCTCACGGTAGGCAGCCTCCAAGCCGGATTCTCCCACCTCAATTTTACCGCCGACAAAATTAGACAGGCCCTGATAAGGGTCTTTGCGCCGTTTGCACATCAATATCTGTGAACAATCCTCGCTGTATACGATTATTAAATTATATCCAAGCATTTGATATCCTCCTAATCCTACCTTTTACGATCCCTGCGGCACCAAAATTTTTCGTTTAAGCCCATTATACTACTCTTTTCAAGGCGGATCAAATCAAATTGTACCGAAATAACGAAATGAAGTAGAAACCTGTTTGAAAAATATCGTCTGCGGACGCAGGCATTACGAATTATTAGGGGCTAATTGTTTTTTCTGTATCCTTTGGCTGCGTTGTAAAACGGGACGTTATAATATTACAGAAAAGTCAACAAAAATGTAGCAATTTAACCAAATAAGGATATAAATGTAATATTAATAAAAAAATAATTAAAAAAATTCAAAAAATGCTGGACAAAATATAAATTATTCGATAATATAATATGTGTTTAAAACAAAAAAAGTTTGAAGAAATTAATTTAGCATGTGCCGGGGATGGGAGGAATTTTTGCTGTGAAAATCGAACTTTTCAAGTTGTTTTTACTTGCAAAATTTAAATTGATGGAAATAAATGAATCCGAAAGGCGAATTAGAAAATATATCCTCGAAAATCGCGGGGAGGAAATAAAACAATTTTAGCAAGTATAATCCAAATAAGTTGAAGGAAAGTGGGGGTTTTAAGGAAAAAATAATATACAAAATTCAACAAAATGATACTATTTTAGTGATTTTTTCGCTATAAGATTATTAATTTAGCGCCACAGTGGGTTTTAAGGAATATAGATTTCCAATACAATCAAAATTAGGATAAACATTTAATAAAATTAACAGAGGTGCAAAGCCGATGAATGAGTTTTACAAAAATGCAGGAAAAAGAATTCGTGAACTAAGAGAATTAAATCATTACACAAGAGAGAAATTCGCAGAATTTGCAGATATATCCCCCAAATTCCTCTATGAGATTGAGACAGGACAAAAAGGTTTTTCTGCTGAAACACTCAGTAAGATTTCGAAGGCCTTTCAGGTATCGGGAGATTATCTGATGAATGGTGATGAAGGCGATACGATGACCAGCAGATTGTCCGGGAGTATCCAGTTATTTCCTGAAACAAAGCAAGAAAAAGTAGCAGAGATTCTAAAAATAATTTATGAACTCAGTGACAACCGAAATGAATAGAGCCTCGTCTCAACAAATTCTAACTCTATATTATGGCCGCCAAGGCTTGAAATGGAAGTCTTCTGGAATAACCAATTTACGGTACGATCTTATTCCGGCAAAGGCAGCCTGGATAGAGTTGATGAGACTGACAAGGTTAGTCTAGTTTTCCATGAATATGGAATTTATCTCTGGATTTTGCTGTTGTGTCCTCTAAAAATTCCCCAGAAAAAATTTTTCTGGAGGTAGTCTTGTTTGCTTTAAAATAACAGAAACCGCCCCGTTATCCTTTAGTATGTTACCAACGCGGGAAAGGTTTTTTCTTATAAAGATGCAGGTTCAAAAGCAGCTGGATGAATTTATATCAGATTTCAGGCAATTTTCATGTGTTTCCAATCTAATTTCAGTAATTCTGTTCAAGTTGAATCAGCGGACAGGATGAACCGCGTAAGTCATTCAGTCAGACTGAAATATGTAAATGAAATTTCTTTGCCAAAATGATCTTTTATGGATTAAAATTCCGGCGGATACCGCTTGGAGACTGCAAGACGCCAAGATGGGCGGTTACAATGCTGCGAAATTCCTTTGCTGCCGCTGAGAGGGAAACTCCCTTGAGGGAACACATACCAATGGAGCGGGGGAGAATGGAAGGTGCTGTCTTTAATTCAAATACAGTTCCAGCGGCGAGATAGTCTTGTGAAAATTCGCGGATGACGCAGGAAATCCCGAGTCCGATTCCTGCAAACTCCAAAAGGAGTTCATGGGAACCCAATTCAATATCCGGTTCAATCTTCACGTTATGCTCCTGAAAAAACTGCTGTACATATTTCCGGGAATTGGCTTTGTTTTCCAAAAGAATGAGGGGCAGCGCGGAAATTTCCGAAAGAGTAAGAAACTGTCCTTTTAAATGGGAGAAACGTGAACCGGCAACAAAAATGTCATGGACTGGAATGGACAGCTGTATTTCAAGTGAAGAATTGCCCAGACTATCGTTGGAAGCCAGATTTAAAAAGGCAATGTCTGCCTGTCCGTTCTGCAACAGTTTCACCCCCTCCGAGCTGGTGCGGTTGATGATATTGAGCGTTACCTGAGGAAACTGGTCGTGAAACACTTCCAGACAGGGGAGAAGTAAATATTTCGAGACCGTATCTCCTGCACAAATACGCAGCTCACCCAGCTCCAGTTTTGCCATGCGCTGCAGTTTTTCTTCCGCAGTATGAATCAGCCCAAGGGCAGAGCGGGCGTATTCATATAGTATTTTTCCTTCCGCCGTCAGCGAAACTCCTTTGGAAGTACGCAAAAACAGAGGAGTACCTACCTGGTTTTCCAGTTGGCTGATGGCCTGGCTTACGGCAGACTGCGTCATATACAATTCCCGGGCCGCCGCGGAAAAACTTTTTTGTTTTGCAGCAGAACAAAAGATTCGGTATAGCTCCAATCGAATATCCATGTTCTTCTCCTCCCATAAGTATAACTAATTGCTATTATTAAAATCAGTAAGTTTACTAATGCCGTTTTTTTTAGTATAATAAGAAATATCCGAATAAGCAAGTGTTTGGATCAAATTGACATGGAAAGGATTGTGTCGGCAATGGAACGTATGGTAGGAACTGTTGTACGCGGAGTGCGAGCCCCGATTATTCGCGAGGGAGATCCGCTGGCAGATATAGTAGTAAAAAGTATCTTAGATGCAGCCAAAAGTGAGGGGTTTGCCGTTCGTGACCGTGATATTGTAGCTGTAACAGAAGCTGTTGTTGCGCGCGCCCAGGGAAACTATGCGCATATTGATCAGATTGCGGCTGATATCAAAAACAAGTTCGGCGGAAAGACCATAGGCGTTATTTTCCCGATTTTAAGCCGTAACCGTTTTGCAATCTGTTTGAAGGGTATTGCGCGCGGCGCTAAAAAAATTGTTTTGATGCTGAGTTTTCCCTCAGATGAAGTAGGGAATCATTTGGTATCCCAGGAGGCTTTGGACGAAAAGGGAATCAATCCCTGGACAGATGTTTTGACGGAAAAACGCTACCGTGATTTATTTGGAATGGTAAAGCATCCATTCACTGGAGTCGATTATGTAGAATATTATAAACAGCTGATCGAAGAGGAAGGCTGTGAAGTAGAAGTTATTTTGGCAAATTCCCCAAACGCAATTCTGCCTTATACGAGAAATGTGTTAGCCTGCGATATTCATACACGTCAGCGTACTAAGCGGATTTTGCTTGCGGCAGGAGCGGAAACGGTATATTGCTTGGATGAAATTTTAAATGCTCCGGTAAACGGAAGCGGCTACAATGAAAACTATGGCCTGCTGGGATCAAACAAAGCAACCGAAGAAACAGTAAAACTGTTCCCGCGCGACTGCCAGCCGTTTGTCGATGAAATTGCAGAGAAACTTGCTGAAGCGACCGGAAAAAAAATAGAGGCGATGATTTATGGTGACGGAGCCTTCAAAGACCCAATCGGAAAGATTTGGGAGCTTGCAGATCCGGTTGTCTCGCCCGCTTCGACTCCAGGTCTCGCCGGCACACCGAACGAAGTGAAGCTGAAATATTTGGCCGACAACAATTTTGCAGATCTGAGCGGGGATGAACTCAAGCAGGCAATCAGCGATTATATCCGCCGGAAGGATGACAATCTTGTCGGAGCAATGGAATCGCAGGGAACAACCCCGCGCCGCCTGACGGACTTAATTGGTTCGCTGTGTGACCTGACATCCGGCAGCGGTGACAAGGGCACGCCGATCGTATATATTCAAGGATATTTTGACAATTATACCAA
>CALYAR010000054.1 GCA_944393585.1 uncultured Clostridia bacterium
GGAAACACGCTTTATTACAACAATTATTCTCCGCTGGATACGGTTCATGTCTCCATCATGCCAGGCTTAACCCACAAAGCACTGGCCTTTTCCAAGCCGGCACGTTTTACCAATTATGACATAGACAGCACCAGTTTTATCCCCTTTATCACGGTGGGAAAATACCGTGAGGAAAATGGAAAAGTCCTGCTCCCTGTTACCGTGGAGTTCCATCATGCCGTCAACGACGGCTACCACGCCGAGCAGTTTTTCCACCTGTTTGCCAAATGCTGCCGGGAATTTCTCACGGATGGAAACAAGGAAAGCTGATGAAATAAGGCGTAGTTTGGCTGTCAAAATTGCAGTACCAAAGTTGGATCGGTGCAGCTTTCCGTGACGGAATAGCGCCTTTATGATTGAGCCTGCTTAAAAAACTTTTCCGCGCTTGGATGCAGGCGCAGTCATTTCAGCAAACCTAAGATCGGTAAAGCGCAGCTTCTGCAAAGGCATATTGCTTTTCATCTGCATGTTATTTTGCCAGTGGAGCTGTTTTGCGGCCGCAGTGAAAGGCCGTGCCGGTTTTACAAAGTATGCAAAATCCCTGGAACAACTGTTCCAGGGATGTTTGAATAATTTTGTTTTTTCTCTTAAATTTCGTAAGCTTTGTTGTTAAAGTCAATGCAGGCTTTCTCCAGACGTTCGATAGTTTCTGCTACGTCTGCGTCTTTATGGCTGTAGTTAACGTAGCAGACGTTGTAAAGGGAAACGCCGTTTTTAAACGCGCAGGCAAAGAATTTGCCAATGGGGTTTTCAATTTCGGACTTCTGCACAACAAAGGTCTTGCAGGGAGCAAAACCCTCCATCCGGAGCGGAAGATCGTATTTTTCCAAAAGCTGATTGACTGCGCCCCAGAGCTTTTCGCCCTGCTTCCAGATATGACCGACTACGTCATACTTTTTGTATGCCAGGATCGAAGCCTTGCATGCCGCCAAAGACAGCGCTTCGCCGCCTAAGGTAGAAGAGATGGAAACGCCGCCGCCTCGGTCGCACTTGCTCATCACTTCTTTGCGCCCGACATAAGCAGAGAGCGGCATTCCATTGGCAATGCCTTTTGCAAAAACGCTCAGATCCGGCTTGACGCCGAAATATTCCTGAACGCCGCCGATTGCAACGCGGAAACCGGTTACGATTTCGTCAAAAATCAGCAGAATGCCTTTTTTATCACAGTATTCACGCAATGCAGGATAGAAAGTTTTACCTTCCGCGATGGTCGCATAGTCTGCCGCAACGACGATTGCAGCCACTTCGTTGTTTGTTTCCTCTACAATTTCCTCAATGCGCGGCATGTTATTAAAGCCGCAGGAATGATGCAGCGCCGCCAGCGGATAGGGTACGCCGTTGCGGGTGGAGGTATTCTGCATACGCGGCAGGACGGGGCCGTCCGGCGACAGGCTGTTTAACCAGCCGTTGTAGCCAATCTGGATGATGTGGTTTTTGCCCGTATAAGCGCGTGCCATCCGAATGCAGGCGGCAACCGCTTCGCCGCCCGTTTTGAGGAAGCGGACTTTTTCCGCGGAAGGAATGACTTCCGACAGCATATGGGCAACTTCCCCTTCAATATCGGCAGGATTGCCGAATACGATTCCTTTGTTTAACTGTTCGATGATTGCCTCATTTGTGTCCGGGAATTGGTAGCCCAGCGTAATCGGGCCGAGGGAGTTGCGGTAGTCGATGAATACGCGTCCCTCTATATCATAAATGCGGCATCCTTTACCGGAACGGATAGCCGCGGGCTCAAACGGGCGCACACTCGGCGCCTTTGAGCAGGTACTGCTTCCATATGGCAGGACTTCTTCAGAATATTGGATGTACTCGTCACCGGTATAATTTGGCATGAAAAACCCTCCTAAATTATTTTCGTTTGCGTTCCGGCTGGCCTTGGCCGCAGTTTCATCCAAAAAGCTTTCTTAGAAACAAAAGCTGGCTGTGACTCAAATTTGGACTGCCAGGCCGGACGAACGGGAACGCAAATTTTTCTATCAAACCGGCTTGCGTCTGGAGCGAAAAATTCGAAAGCCGGATCTATTTTTCATTATAGCACATTGGAACGGAAAAAGAATTGCCTTTTCTTATGAATACCCTTGTCGATTCTTACGAATCTTTTTGATAATCTTTATGGATTGAATATTTTGCAAAAAAATTGCGGATCTTCACTTTTTATGGTTTACAAAAAACCGGAATAATGATAATATATTAAATTAGATTAGATTGAAATGCAGGCTGGAATCAAACGTGGGATTCCACCGTTTTTCTTTTTGGGGAAGAATTGAACTTTGATCAATAAAGGAGCGTTGAAAATGAAAATCGGTTTCGACAGTACGCTTTATATGATAAAGCAGAAAGAGGCCATTCAAAACCGGATTGAGCACTCGGGAAATAAATTATATCTGGAATTTGGAGGAAAGCTGTTCGATGATTATCATGCAGCGCGCGTACTGCCGGGCTTTGATCTCAATGCGAAGATCAAACTTTTGCAGGAGTTTGCTGACCGGGCCGAAATCATATTCTGCATCAACGCCGCCGACATTGAAAAAAATAAGATCCGTTCGGATATCGGCATTACTTACGATATGGACGTGCTGCGCCTGATTGATAATATGCGCCGCATGGGACTTTATGTAAGCAGCATTGTCATCACGCAGTACAGCGGGCAGCCCGGCGCCGATTCCTTCCGAAAAATGCTGTCTGGCCGCGGGGTGAATACATATCTGCATTATCCGATCAACGGCTATCCGGCGGATGTGGACCTGATCGTGAGCGATGAAGGCTACGGCGCGAATGATTATGTGGAAACAACGCGTCCGCTTGTTGTAGTAACAGCGCCGGGACCCTGCAGCGGAAAGCTGGCAACCTGTCTGTCTCAGCTGTATCATGAGAATAAACGCGGCGTCAAAGCGGGATATGCGAAATTTGAAACCTTCCCGATCTGGAACCTGCCGCTGAAACATCCGGTCAATCTGGCTTATGAAGCGGCAACCGCCGACCTCAAGGACGTCAATATGATCGATCCGTTCCATTTGGACGCGTATGGGGAAACCTGCGTGAATTACAACCGGGATATTGAAGTGTTTCCCGTCGTGAAAACCATTTTGGAGCGCATTGGAAGCGGACAGGTTTATCAGTCTCCGACAGATATGGGCGTCAACATGGCGGCGTTCGGCATTTTTGACGATGCGGCCGTGCAGGAAGCTGCAAAGCAGGAAATCATCCGCCGTTATTTCACGGCCCGCTGCGATTACCGGCTGGGGCGCGTGGACGCCGAGACGGCACAGAAGATTGAGCTGATTATGAAACAGCTCGATCTGTCTGCTTCCATGCGGGCCTGCGTTGCACCGGCGGAGGAACGCTTCCAAAAGGAGAATGTGCCCATTATGGCAATCGAACTGCCCGACGGTGCGATTGTGACCGGGAAATCTTCCAATTTAATGCACAATACCGCCAGCGCAGTGCTAAATTCTATCAAACATATGGCGGGAATCAGCGACGATATCCATTTGCTGTCTCCGATTATTTTGGAGCCGATTCTGGCGCTTAAGAAAAATTCGATGGGAGAAAGCAATCCGGTATTGACTTTAAAAGAAGTGCTGATCGCCTTATCAATCTGTGCCGCTACGAATCCAACGGTAGAGCTCGCGCTTTCGCGGCTCGATCAGCTGCGGGGATGTGAAGCGCATGCTTCGTCGATGCTCTATCAAAGCGATGAAAGGGTCTTAAAAAGCCTTGGTATCAATGTGACCTGCGACCCATATTTTTCGAGCAAAGAGCTCTATCGGGCATAATCGGACTATAACTGAATATAAAACGGACGCCCAACCGCGTCCGTTTTTTCGTTAAAACTGTTTTTCTTCAGCAAAAAGTGTTTTCAAACGGCGGCTATATTTCCGAAAGCCATTGACAAAATTCCGCCTGTAGTATAAAGTGAAATTGAAAAATATTGTTCCATCAGTTTGCTGTATCTGCAATTTGCAGTCATGAGGGAGGCTGGTTCTATGAGGAATCTTTTGGCGTGCGTAATGCTCATTGGCTTGCTGTTATTTTCCGGATGCGCGGAAGAAAATTTGTCGTCAGGCGTTGTGGAATTAAGTCCTGAAATTTCGCAGTATGTGACTTGCCTGGGACTTTCAAGGGAAGAGACTTACAAGAAACTGAATATTGATTACGAAAAAAGCGAAAATGAAGAAATTGGCCTGATTGTCCAGCTTCCGGATGAGTATTCTTCCTTATCCTCGTATTTGGCCGAAACCATCGAGGGAAAAAATTTTGAGGTCATTTTAGAGTTCTATGAATGGGAAGAAAACGGGCGTTTGAGAGGGTTTTATTACTGCCATATGCCAGAGCCCCCTTTTGGTGAAGAAGAATATCTCTTGGCGGAAAAGCTGGTGGAAGTTATGAAAGAGGCTTATGGAGAGCCGTCTGGAAACGAATGGCAGATTGGCACTTCCTTTTCGGAAGCAGAGGATATTTTACAGCTGGCAGATCAGGAAGAGATTTGGCTGATTGACCGTTGGGAGGTTCCCATGCCGAAAGAAGTGGAAGAAAGAATCGATCCGGAGCTGAGTTATCTGGAAGCCTTTGTGGAATTGCGCAAACTCGACGGCGAGCTGTGCGTCCAGTTCGGCTATTCGCTGTCCGCTACGGAAAAAGCGATCGAGGAACAATCCTGGCTTCCGGGCGAATTGAGCTATCTGCATTAAAAAATTCCGGCCGAAGGCATGCCCTGCTTTCGGCCGGAATTTTTATGCGATGAGACAAAAAACGCGCCATGGATGGTCGGGTGGATTTTGCCTTTTTGTCTTATTTCATCCAGGGCAAATGGGCCGTTTTTTCGCAATGGCTCGGAAAAGGAAAAAAACTTCTTGCAGTTTGGAAAAGAATATTGTATAATAAATAAGAAATCGGTTCTGATGTCTATGAAAAAGGACAGAACCGTTTTACTTGAGAATGAAAATCAATGCCTGCCGCTTTCATTGAGTGCAGGCGGCGGAGTGCACAGGTCCTGCGCGACTGATGTCCGTGAACCTTGTCAGGCGGGGAACCGAGCAGCAATAAGCGGAATGTTCAGGGTGTTGCGGGTAAGCTTGTGTACGAAACCCCTGCACTCAATG
>CALYAR010000055.1 GCA_944393585.1 uncultured Clostridia bacterium
CGTCTCTTTATGAGGGATTCGGACTTCCTCCGCTTGAAGCGCTCTATTTGGGAACGCAGCCGATCATATCGGATATTCCTGTTTTCAAAGAAGTCTACGGCGATCTTCCGGTAATATTCTTCAAAACCGAAGATGCAAAAGATCTGGAAAATGTACTGATAAGAGCGCAAAGGGTTTCCTTTACGGCGATTTCAGAATTTACTCAAAAGTATCATTATCAAAATTTTGCCAAGCGATTGATTTCGTTTATAAAATAAAAGGAAAAACATGGAGATAGTTTCCGCACAAAAAAACATCAATAAAAAAGAAGTCGCTTCGTCAACGATGGATCTAGTTATCCACGCGTTTTGTTTTATCAGTGTGTTGTTGATCGGGGCAGATATCTGGGGACTCGATGTAGGCGTAAACCTAAGATACGATCAAGTTTTCTTAGGTATTTTAACAATCCTTCTTGTGATCAATCAAAAATATCGTTTTACATGGAATCCGTGGATTGCGCTCTTTCTTGTGGCAAGTTTTGTCTCCACATTATTTGCTGTGAGTATTGTGCGCGGGGCTATGTTCTATTTTTCAATTGTTTACAATGTGGTTTTCTTGTTTTATGCCTTTGAAAGTTATGTGCGGGCATATGGGCTGAGAAAGTTAATTGTAATATTTCGTAAAACCATGTTTGTTCAGTTTTTTATACTGATATTTCAGGTTTTGTTAAAACTTATTATGGGGTATGAGCTTTCATTCCTTCCGTCCTATGGAGAGTATTTTGGCGTTCCGCGCTTTAGCTTATGGTTTTATGAGCCAAGCTATCTTGTAACGTATCTTTGCTTTTGGTTTGCATTGTCGCTTTACATGTTTCTTATAGAAGGGAAAAAGGAATATCTGAAGGATATTTTGATGGCGCTTGTTATGTTCTTATTAGCGACATCGACGACCGGATTTTTGGGAATAGCTTTATCTTGCGCTGTAATTTATGTGATTTGGATTTTAAAAGGATTTACCGTAAGAAAGCTCATTTTTCCTTGTATTGTCTTGCTTGGATTTTTGGTCTTTCGTTTTGGATTCAGTTCGATTTATGAAGTTTTCTTTGCGCGGTTATTCAACCAATCTCTTGACAGCGCGTCGGGGGGAAGAATTTCTGCATGGTTAGAGACATGGCAGGTATTTATAAAAAATCCGTTGTTTGGCGTTGGTCCAGGAAACTACGGATTATATCTTGGAAAGGATGTGGGAACAGTCCCTTCCAACGTGACGTTAGAATTGATGTCGACTGTCGGAATATTTGCCACGATTGCTTTTTATGGTCTTACTATATCATTGTGCGTCCGTGCGAAAAGGATTCATTGTTCAACAAAGAGCGCAGATAGCGCACTTTTGGTTGCCTGTGCAGTCGGACTGATCATTTTCACTATTATTTTGCAGGCAAATCAAGGTTATTTACGTCTATATCATTGGTTGATTTTTGGAATCATGAGTGGCGCAGTTTTTCAAATAAAAAAAGAAAATAAGAATTCATTAAATAAAGAGAGAAAAGGAAGATGAAAACAAAAATAATTGCAATGTATTTGCCGCAATTTCATTCCATTCCGGAGAATGATCTCTGGTGGGGGGAAGGATATACAGATTGGGTGGCTGTAAAAAAATCGATGCCGCTTTTTTCCGCGCATCAACAGCCTCGTATTCCGCTAGATGAAAATTACTATTCTCTGACGGATATAGAAACCTTGAAATGGCAGGCGCAATTAGCGAAGGAATATGGGATTGACGGATTTGGCATCTATCATTACTGGTTTTCTGACAATTTGAAACTTTTAGAGAAACCTGCAGAGTTGATATTAAGCCATCCGGAAGTGAAGATTGATTTTTTCTTCGCATGGGATAACGGATCTTGGAAACGTACATGGAGCAATGTCAGAAACGGGAACGATTGGGCTCCGGCATTTGATAATAAAACTTCGAATAGCGGGGACAAAGGTCTTTTGTCAGAATTGATTTATGGAGATGAAAGCTCGTGGAAAGTTCATTTTGATTATCTCTTGCCTTTTTTTAAAGATTCCAGATACATTAAAAAAGATAATAAGCCGGTGTTTGCTTTTTTTCAAGCTCATAATAATTATGAGCTTATAAAAAGAATGTGTTTATATTGGGATTCGTTGGCAAAAGAAGCTGGTTTTGCGGGCATATTTTGCATCTCAAAACAGGGCCCTCATGGGGAAATGCTCGATGCATCCATGAGGTACGAGCCGTTGAGCGCCAACAATGTTGTGGAACTTTGGAAGAATCGTTTTCATAATGTAATGAACAGGTTAAGACCAAGACTGCGGATTTATAAATATGATAAATTATGGAAGAAGATAATTCACAATGCAAAAAACCATGGAAATCAAAATTGTTATTATGGCGGATTTGTCGGATTTGACGATTCCCCGAGACGAGGGAAAAAAGCGAGAATAGTATTGGGGCAGACGCCGGAAAAATTTGAGAAATATTTGGCGCAATTGTATCAAATTTCACAGAAGCAGAGCAAGGATTTTATCTTTTTGACGGCTTGGAACGAGTGGGGAGAAGGCGCTTATCTGGAACCTGACACAAAGGATGGGTTTGCGTATCTGGAAGCGGTAAAGACGATAAAGACAAAGTATGAAAAAGATCATTAAAGGTGTTTATCTGGCATTTTCCTTTCTGCTTTCGCTGATTTTTAATCATTATGTATGCAGCTTTTTTAAAAAAATAAGCTATGGAATTGCGTCGGCAAATTTTTGCAGAAGATTAAAGCGGCACGGGAAAAATATTTCCGTCAAGAATGGGAATAAATTTGAAGGATTGCGCCATGTGGAAATCGGGAACGATTTTTCATCACAGGAAGGCTTGTGGCTCGGCACATATTCAAGTTATGGCGGGAAACAGTATGATCCTATCATATTGATCGGGAACAATGTACATTTTTCTCGGAATTGTCATATAGGAGCAATCAACAAAGTCATAATTGAAGACAATGTCCTGTTGGGGAGCAATGTGCTGATCAATGATCATTCTCACGGGGAGACATTCGATTTTTCAAAACCCAGACATCAGCTTCCTCTTTATTCAAAAGGAGATATTCTGATTGGCGAAAACACCTGGATTGGGGACAATGCCGTGATTCTTCCGGGGGTCCATATCGGAAAAAATTGCGTGATCGGAGCCAATGCGGTTGTTACAAAATCTTTTGAAGGAAATGGTTTGGTCTTGGCGGGAAATCCTGCAAAAATCGTAAAAGAAAACGTTTTGGAAGCATAAAAAATCGGGGGATGACGAGGATGAAAGGAATTATTTTAGCAGGTGGGTCTGGAACAAGGCTTTATCCGCTTACACGGGTGACCAGTAAACAGTTGTTGCCTATCTATGATAAGCCGATGATCTATTATCCGCTGTCCGTGCTGATGAATGCAGGGATCAGGGATATTCTCATTATTTCCACACCGCAAGATACCCCGCGTTTTGCGGAGCTGTTTGGAAGTGGGGCGGCACTCGGAC
>CALYAR010000056.1 GCA_944393585.1 uncultured Clostridia bacterium
ATGAAATTCCGGAGGCGGTCTACCGGCGCAACCTAGAAGAACTGGTGGAACTGTTAACGCTCAAAACCATAGTCAAGACGCCGGCGCGGCAGCTGTCGCTGGGACAGAGAATGCGCTGCGAGATTGCGGCATCGCTTCTGCACGACCCCAAAGTCTTATTTCTGGATGAACCCACCATTGGTCTGGATGCTGTTTCCAAGCTGGCAGTACGTTCCTTCATCCGGCAGGTTAACCGTGAGAAAAAAACTACGGTTATCCTTACAACACACGATATGCAGGATATTGAAGCGATTGCCAGCCGGATTCTTTTAATCGGCAAGGGTAAGATTTTACTGGATGGTACGCTCGATATGCTGAAAAAACGACACTCCGACCAAAAGCGGATTGTCGTGGACTATGACGGCGGCACAATCGGGGAATCCGAGGGAATTCGAATTTTGGAGCGGCTGGAAGGCAGAGTGGTACTGGAAGCAGATACGAAGGTATGCACGATTTCCGAAGCAATTGCCCGAATTTCTTCCCAGCTGAGCATTACGGATCTGTCTGTGGAATCAGACAGTGCGGAGGAGATTGTCGTGTCACTGTATAAGGAGTTTCAGATATGAAAAAATACTGGTCGTTTTTTAAAATCCGGTTTGTGAACAGTCTCCAGTATCGGGCGGCCGCCCTGTCTGGGATGGCAACGCAGTTTTTCTGGGGATTTATGTATATTCTTATGTATTCTGCGTTCTATCGAACCAATCCGGCACAATTTCCCATGGAATTTTCCGATCTTTCAACTTATATCTGGCTGCAGCAGGCTTTGTTGGCTTTGTTTATGGCCTGGTACTTTGATATGGATCTGCTCAATTCCATATCCAATGGAAACATTGCGTATGAACTTGCACGGCCATTGGAAATTTACTCGATGTGGTTTGTCAAGGAGACAGCAAACCGGACTTCCAGAGCTGCGCTTCGCTGCGGCGGGATCCTGTTGGTGGCGTTTTTTATCCCTCAGCCTTATGGCTTGAACTTGCCCGAAAGTCCATTGTCTTTTCTCCTGTTCCTCGTTTCCACATTTTTTGGTACGCTGGTGATGGTGTCTTTATCCATGATCGTAAGCGGGATTACGTTTTATACCACTTCCTCGCAGGGAGTTCGTATCGCGGCCAGCACGATCGGTGATTTTTTTGGCGGGGGAATTGTTGCACTGCCCTTTTGGCCGGATGGATTACGGCAGGTTGCTTCCCTGCTTCCGTTTGCGGCAACGCAGAATGTCCCGCTTCGGGTCTATAGTGGTAACCTGGCAGGAATGGATGCGGCCTGGAGTATTTTCTTACAGATATTCTGGTTCATTGTTTTGTGTGTTTCCGGCAGAGCGCTGTTTCGAAGAGCACTCAAACGTGTAGTTGTACAGGGAGGCTGAGCTATGAAGTTGTATTTTCATTATTTTTCCATTCATCTTCGAAGTGCGATGCAGTATAAGACCTCCTTTTTTTTGACGCTGGCCGGGCGGTTTGTTACGTCCTTCACTTCCTTTTTGGGAATTTATATCCTGTTTGACCGTTTCCACAGTGTGGACGGTTTCGGGATGGAAGAAATACTGATCTGTTTTTCCACGATCTTGATGGGCTATTCTCTGGCAGAATGGTTTTTCCGCGGATTTGACAGATTCCAGGGAATCATATCCAATGGGGAATTTGATCGAATCATGGTAAGGCCTAAAAACGAGCTCTTTCAGGTAATGGCGTCCCAAATGGAGTTTACGAGACTGGGCCGGACCCTGCAGGCTGTTTTCGTGCTGGCATACGCGGTATGGGCAAGCGGTATTGTCTGGACGCCGGATAAAATTTTTACACTTGTTTTTATGATTGTGGGAGCTTTCGTTTTGTATTGCGGTCTTTTTATGATTAACGCATGTCTGTGCTTTTTTACCATTCAGGGATTGGAGGTCATGAATATTTTCACAGACGGAACCAAGGAGTTTGGTTCCTATCCGATGTCCATCTATGGAAAGCACCTGCTTCGTTTTTTCACTTATATCCTGCCGATCGCCTGTGTGCAATACTATCCGCTTTTGTATATAATCGGACGAAGCAGTAATTTATTTTATATGTTTCTGCCGGCAGCAGGGATTCTGTTTTTGATCCCCAGCTATATTTTGTGGCGGATCGGTGTGCGGCATTATAAATCCACCGGATCTTGAGATCAGGAGGAGAAGAAGAGTGGAAGATAAAATTATTGTTCAGACGGCCACAATAGATGATTTGGACGCCTGGTTGCGGCTTGTCATGGAAATGAAAGAGTATTTTCCGGGTATGGAAGAGGATTCTTACCGGCAGACTGTAATCAAAAACTTGCGCCGGGGCAGTGCGGTCTGTGCGAAAGCAGGAAACCGGCTGGTTGGGATCCTGCTGTTTTCCAAAAATTCAAACTGCCTGTCCCAGATGGCAGTTCATCCGGATTGGCAGAAACGCGGGATCGGAGCGGACATGGTTCGTCTTATGTTAAAAAAGCTCGATCCTGCGCGCGGCGTCACGGTAACGACCTATCGGGCAGAGGATCCCAAAGGGAGAGCGGCGCGGGAATTTTACCGCAGGATGGGCTTTGCCGAAGGGGAAGAACGGATGGAATTTGGCTATCCGGTACAGCAGTTTGTCCTGCGCCGGAAGGAATGAAATGATTCCTTGCATGTAAAATCATTCCATAGTACAATGTATTACAGCAGATTTTTTTCAATCCGAAAACCAAATATTTTTACTTTGGAAACAAAGGGGGAGATATTATGAAGTTTCAAGTGCAGGCGCACCGCGGAGCGTCGGGGCATGCGCCGGAGAACACCCTGTCCGCTTTTCTGCTGGCCCGCCGGATGGGGGCGGACGGGATAGAATGTGACATCCATTTGAGCGCGGACGGCGAGTTCATGGTTTGCCACGACGAAACGGTAGACCGTACGTCAAACGGACGGGGAAAAATTTCTGAGATGACGGCACAAGAGCTGAAGAAACTGGATTTTGGTTCCTGGTACGGGCCGGAATATGCCAACACGCGCATTCCGACTCTGGATGAAATGCTGGATGTGGTCTCGGTGATGGATATCATCAACATTGAGGTCAAGTCCTTCGGAGCGGATTCTGCAGTAGCCATTGACCGGTTTTATGCCATCCTGGCAGGACGGCGGCTTCTGGAAAAGGTGATTATCTCGAGCTTCCATATCGAACTGTTAAAGGAAATGAAGGAGCGGCACCCGGACTTTTACACCGCATATTTATACGAGGGAAAAGGAAGGGAAGGCGTACTGCTTGCCAAAGAGCATTTGTGCGATGCAATTCATCCTTACAAGGGCGATGTGGATCAGGAGCTGGCCGCGTTTGCCCGGGAGAGAGGACTTGGCATTAACGTCTGGACCCTCAACGAGGAAGCGGAACTGGAGCGTATCGGCCGCCTGGATATTGACGGCGTAATCACGAATTATCCCGACCGGGCGATAAAAGTACGGAATCAATAAAAATTAGGGCCTGCTGCAAGCCGGAGCCCGAACAACGGGATGGACCGCAGCGGGCTCTATTTTATTTGGCAGTATAAAGACGTTTATGCGGTATTTTCCTTTATTGCAAAGCAGTTTGCAGGACGAGCAGAAAATATACATAAACTGCGCTTGCAGGCATCGTAATTTTCAACTTTTTTTCATAACTGCCCGCGTGTGCGTGAGGGCAGAGAAGTTAGGGCCTGCTTTTCCAAATTCCTATGACCGGAAACCGTCTTTTTAAAGTTTTAACAGGATGGCTCAGCAAATTTCTGCCACGGTATAGCCGGCGCCTTCGACTGCTTTGCGCAAAACCGAGTCCGGCGGCGGATTGTCGTTGGAAAGGTATGCGGTTTTTTCCGAGAGCTCTACATGGACTCCACTGGCTCCTGCCTCTTCGAGGGCTTTTTGCACCCTTGCCGTGCAGTGGCCGCAGGACATCCCTTCAATTCTGATTTTCTTTTCCATTTTCATTTCTCCTTTCGGCGGGTTTTCTGTTTTTTGCGGTACGGAGGCATTTGTCTTGGATTGCTTGGCCAAAAGCCGTTTTTCCCGCTTGTTGTCCGGCCGGAACAGCTTGAGCCGAAGCGCATTGCATACCACGCAGACGGAACTTAAACTCATCGCGGCGGCGGCAAACATGGGGTTTAGCTGCCAGCCGAAAAAGGGGAAAAATACGCCGGCCGCCAACGGAATGCCAATGCAGTTATAGATCAGGGCCCAGAAAAGATTCTCCCGAATATTTCGAATCGTTGCGCGGCTGAGCGCAATGAAAGTGGAAACGTCGGTGAGATCGCTCTTTGTCAGCACGATGTCGGCGGATTCTATGGCGATGTCGGTGCCGGCCCCAATCGCTACCCCGACATCTGCCCTAGCCAGCGCGGGCGCGTCGTTGATGCCGTCGCCGACCATGAGGACTTTTTTCCCTTTTTCCATCCATTCACGCACAACGCGCTCTTTCTCCTGCGGCATGACCTCTGCGATTGTCTGGTTTGTACCGGCCTGCCGTCCGATTGCCTGCGCAACAATTTGGTTGTCGCCCGTCAGCATGATGACCTCCAGGTTCATCGACTGCAGTTTTTCTATGGCCGGACGGCTGGACGGCTTGATGACGTCCGACACGCCGATTAAAGCAATGATCTCCTGCTCCTCTGCAAAGAGCAGCGGCGTTTTTCCTTCTTCCGAAAGCGCCTTCGCCTTTTCTTTTACCAAAGCCGTGTCAATTTGGTGTTCCTGCATCATACGAAGATTGCCCGCCAGGATTTTTCTGCCGCAGATCACAGCGCGCACGCCTTGTCCGGGAAGTGTTTCAAATTCTTCTGCCGGGTGGAGTGCAACTCCGTTTTCTTTGGCATAGGAACAGACGGCCAGGGCGAGCGGATGTTCGGACAGGCTTTCGAGCGAGGCCGCCAGAGCGAGCGCTTCTTCGCTTTTTCGGCTGCCCGCGGCAATAAAGTCGGTCACGGCCGGTTTTCCCTCAGTAATCGTCCCGGTTTTGTCCAGCATCACAACGTCTGCTTTGTGGGCGGTTTCCAGGCTTTCTGCGGACTTGATTAAAATTCCGTATTCAGCGCCTTTGCCGCAGCCGACCATAATAGCGGTCGGCGTCGCCAGCCCCAGAGCACAGGGGCATGAAATAACCAGAACGGATATGCCGGTCGAAAGGGCAAACTCAAACGCTTTTCCCGCCATCAGCCAAATGAGTGCCGCGGCAAAGGCAATGACTATAACAATCGGGACAAATACGCCGCTGATTTTGTCCGCCAGACGCGCAATCGGCGCTTTGGAGGAGCCCGCTTCCTCCATGAGGCGGATAATTTGCGACAGCGTTGTATCGTCTCCCACCTGTTCGGCCCGAAAGGTAAAATAACCCGATTTGCTGACGCTGGCCCCGACCACGGAATCGCCGGGATTTTTTTCGATGGGAATGCTTTCGCCGGTTAAAGCAGATTCATCTACGGCGGCACTGCCTTCGATTACCGTTCCATCGACCGGAATGCTTTCTCCCGCTTTGACCGCTACGACGTCTCCTTTTTGGATCTCTGCCGTTGGAATTTCGAGCGATTTACCGTCGCGGATGACAGTGGCCGTCTGAGGACGAAGCTGGACTAATTTGGTGATCGCGTCCGAGGTTTTTCCCTTGGCCCGGTCTTCCAGATATTTTCCCAGCGTAATAAGCGTTAAGATCATTCCGGCCGATTCAAAATACAAGTCCATGCTGTAATGGTGTACCAGTTCCGCATTGCCGTGCCCCAACCCGATCCCGATCTGATAAATGGCGAAAATGCCGTACAAAATCGCGGCGCTGGAGCCGACTGCAATGAGAGAATCCATATTTGCCCTTCCGCGCAGCAGCAATAAAAAGCCATTGATAAAATATCTGCCGTTGATGATTGCGATGGGGATCGTAAAAAGAAACTGCGTAAAGGCAAAGGCCAGCGCATTTTCATGCCCCAGCAGAAAGGGCGGGAGCGGCCATTGAAACATATGTCCCATCGAAATATAAAACAGCGGTACGGTAAATATGACCGACCAGATCAGCCGCAGCCGGGAGCGGTGCACTTCGTCTTCCATTTTAGAGGGAGCGGAGGATTTTTGAGAAGCCGTTCCATCCGCCAATGCGGCGCCATAGCCCGCTTCTTTGACCGAGCGGATGATGTCGTCTGCCGAGCAGAGAACCTCGTCGAAGTCTGCGGTCATGCTGTTCGCCAGTAAATTGACATTGACACTGGCAACGCCTTTGACTTTGGAAACGTTTTTTTCAATATGATTGGCGCAGGCAGAGCAAGCCATACCGGTTATGCTGAATTTTTTCTTTTTCATCTCTCATCCCTTCCCGGCACCCCGAGGGTGCAGCAATATTGATCCTTTTAAACGTTATCACACGCAAAATGGAAAAGTAATTTCACTGCTTTATTATTTTCAGAATCTCATAAACCATACCCGAATTTCTTTTTACAGCTGCACTAACAATTTAATAAAATAACGCTTTAATTTGTTAAAATTATTTTCCCCATTTCTCTTGCCAGCTGTGTAAAAATTGGTTATAATGATAACATGGAAAAAAGAGATTGAAATCACACGACCGGAGGGAGATAGAATGCAGATTCGAATATTAAAAGAACTGGACGGGGCGGAGCGGAAAAAATTGTTTCGCCGGGCAGAACAGGATATCAGTGAACAAATGAAGCTTGCCAGGGAGGTTTCCGACGATATCCGCGTCCGCGGCGACGAAGCGGTTTTGGAATACACCAAAAAATTTGACAAAATCGAGCTGTCCTCGCTCAAGGTAACGGCGGAGGAAATCGAGGAAGGTTACCGCGCCTGCCCCAAGGATGTTTTGGAAACGCTTCAGTATGCGGCCAATAACATCCGTTCATTCCATGAAAAGCAGATGCCGGAACCGATGTGGTTTACCCATGTGGACGAAGGGCTCATGGTCGGGGAAAAGACTACGCCGATTGTGGATGTGTGCCTTTATGTTCCGGGCGGAAAGGGAAGCTTTCCCTCCGTACTTTTGATGTTAGGCGTCCCGGCCAAGGTAGCCGGCGTACCCAAGATCGGAGTTGTGACGCCTCCGAATAAAGAAGGCGGCGTGGATCCTGCCATTCTGGCCGCGGCTAAAATCATCGGCATTGACGAAATCTACAAAGTGGGCGGAATTCAGGCCGTGGCTGCCGCAGCGTACGGAACACAGACCATTCCGAAATTTCACAAGATCATTGGGCCGGGCAACAGCTATGCGACAGCGGCCAAACGCGTTCTCGCCAGTGAAATTGACACAGGACTTCCGGCAGGGCCCAGCGAAGCCATTATTCTCTGCGACGAGTTTGCCGATCCGGAAAAGGCGGCGCTGGATTTCATGATTGAAGCAGAACACGGGCCGGACAGCGCATCCCTGCTCGTGACGCATTCGAAGGAGCTTTGCCAGAAGGTGCTTCCGATTGTCAACCGCCAGCTGGAGAAAATATCGCCGCTTCGCCGCTCGTTTATCGAAACGAATTTGTCTACTTACGGCGGCGTAGTGCTCACAGATTCGCTGGAAGAATCGATTGCCTTTGTGAATGAATATGCTCCGGAACACATGGAAGTGATGACGCGCGATCCGTTTGTGGTTCTGGAAAAAATCAAAAATGCGGGAGAAATCCTTTTGGGCGATTACACGCCGATTACGCTCTGCAATTTCCTGCTGGGGCCGAACGCGATCCTGCCGACCGGTGGCTTTGCCAAAACCTATTCGTCCGTATCCGTCTTTGACTTTTTAAAGCGTTCTTCCCTCGGTTATGTCAGCCGGGAGGGGTTTGAGCGGGTACGCGGAAAAGCCGCTTTGTTTGCGCAAACCGAAGGATTTGATACGCACGCGCTGGCAGTAAAGGAGAGAAAATAAATGGATGCAGTGAAAATAAAGGCGGCCCGCCGGACGACGGAATCCCAGATGGAAGTGACCGTCGATTTTGGAGGCGTGTCCGTGGATTACCGGAAGGATATCAACACCGGCATTGATTTTTTGAACCATATGATCGAGCACATCGCCTGGAGAGGCGAAATTAACATCAAGATCGACGTTAAACTGGATCGGTTCTTATTGTCCCACGTCATCTGCGAGGACCTTGGCATGACACTTGGGCGGGCAGTAGCCGAATATGTTTCCAAAAGCCGCGGCGCGGGCGTTATGGGCTTTGGCGACGCCGTTGGAATTATTGATGAAGCAAAGGCGCAGGCGGCGTTCAGCTTTGAGGACCGTTCCTACTTTGACTTCACTTCAGCAGTGGAAATCCCGGAAACAGTGGAGGGAATGGCTTCGGAGGACTTGCTGGTCTTTTTGGACGGCTTCTGCCAGGGAGCGCGCTGTACACTGCATTTGGATGTTCTAAAAGGGAAAAATGCGCACCATATCTGGGAGAGCGCATTTCGTGCAGTCGGCAGCGCGCTGAAAAATACGCTTGCGCTGTCAGAAGCAAGGGCCGGCCGTACCAGCGGAGTGGCCGGTGCAGTCGTTTATGAACTGGAGCAGGTGTAGGGAAGAAGAAAGGAAAAGTAATGATCGAAAGCGAAAGATTAATTCTGCGTAAAATGACGCAGGACGATTTTGAAGCTGTTGCCGAAATGCTGCGGGATGCGGATGTGATGTATGCGTGGGAGCATACCTTTGACGACGACGGGATCCGTGCCTGGATTGACCGGCAGATGGCGCGTTATGAGAAAGACGGCACGGCCTATCTGCTCGCGGAGGAGAAACAGACTGGACGGGCAGTCGGACAGATCGGCGTTTTGCGCGAAGAAATCAATTCAGAGCCGGTATGGGGAATCGGGTATATCCTAAACCGTAAGGATTGGGGAAAGGGCTACGCCACGGAAGGCGCAAAGGTTTGCGTGGAGTATGCGTTTTCCGTCCTGCATGCCGGCCGGGTCGTCTGCGATATCCGTCCGGCGAACACGGCTTCCATTCAAGTGGCAAAAAGGCTTGGCATGCATCAGGAAGGCGAGTTTATTAAGCATTACAATGGAAAAGATATGCTTCATGCAATCTATGTCATGCGGCGGGAGCAGTGGATTTCCCGGGATAGAAAATAGCAGACTCATATGCGTCCGCGTGTCCTGCGAGGACTGCCAGTCCTGCGAGAGCGGCCGGTTCTACGAGAACTGCGTGTCCTGCGAGAACTGCGGGTTCTGCGAGAACTGCGGGTTCTGCGAGAACTGCGGACGCAGGAATTTATGTTTTTTTGCTATTGTGCGTGCCGGCATTCCATCATGAAAAGCGGCAGAACGGACAGCCCGAGCGGGTGAAGTTTTAAACTTGGAGCAGCAGGGATTCGGGGAACGCGCCGGCATACAAGCTGTTTGTATCATGTGAGGTGTATGCTTTATGAAAATTTCGACGCAGCGGCTCATTATTCGTGAATTGTGTGAATCCGACTACCCCGAATTTGAACGGACGCTAAACGGGGCTCAAAAGTCCTGCTTTGGGAACGGGGAAGGCTTTTTGAATTGGCTGATTTCACAATACCCTGCTATGGATATTATAAATGGACTAATTTCTTTTGGTATGTTTGATAAACAAAGCAAGAAGTTAGTCGGGACCATAGGCGTGGGAAAACATGATGATTTACATGAACCGGAAATATTTTATTATTTGCTGCCCGAATATCGGGGATATGGGTTTGCTACAGAAGCGGTGAAAGCAGTAACAAAATGGGTATTCGAAAACTACAATATTCCCTATATCATCGGGACAGTCAGCACAGATAATGTCAAATCCCAGCATGTTTTAGAGCGCTGTGGATATCAATTTGTGGATATACGTTCCCTGCTGGTTCATGTGACCAATGAGCGTTATGATTTTAAATATTATAGGTATTATGCAGAAAAATGAGTATAATGGGTAGTCTCGAAGGAACGATTATCATCACAAATCCCGAAAGGGCAGAACTGGATGCGCCGGCCGGCGGTCAAGTAAAACAGTGCGTACGGCGCTGCCGCCGCAGACACGCTCTGGCCTTTCTGCGGTAAGCGGGGGAACGAAAGCGTATTTTGCTTTCGCTTCTAAAAATTATGGCCTGTTTTGCATCGGGAAGAGTCTTGCCGCAGGCAGATTTTAAACCTCATTTTAAGGCTGGCCGGGCAGATTCCCTTGGGTTTTAAAGGGATGCCCGGTTTTATTATAAAAACGATAACTGATGTGCTGTTTCATATTTTTATCGAGTTGTTATAAATGAAGAAACGATAAGGGCTTTTGATCTCTATATTTATCTGAACACTGAAAATCAAATACTGTTTTTTATTACGCAATGAGTTTGCAAAGCAACCGAAATGGAGTAACAAAAAAATACCCCTTAGTTCCTGTGAGCGCAGGTACAAATTGATTGACGCTTTTTAAAATAAATGGAAAATATGGGATTTTATATAGGAGCTCGAAAGCGGAGATCCTGCTTGCAATTTGTCCGTTTTTCTGTATAATATAAAAGAAGAGTATTATATGAAACCGGGGTGCTTTCATTGGGAAATTTAATATTAATTGTGGATGATGAACCGGCCATTGTAGATATTATAAAATATAATCTGGAAAAGCAGGGGTATGAAACGATCACTGCTTCCGATGGGGAAGAAGCACTTGCAAAAGCGCTCAAATATAATCCGGATTTGATCCTCCTGGATGTTATGCTGCCTAAAATGGATGGGTATGATGTCTGCCGGTCTGTCCGTGCAAAATCGGAAGTGCCGATTATTATGCTGACAGCGCGCGACGGGGAAGTCGATAAAGTGCTGGGACTGGAGCTCGGCGCAGACGATTACATAACCAAACCATTTTCCGAACGGGAACTGCTGGCCAGGATTAAGGCAAATTTACGCCGGACTCTGCCCAAAAAGGATTTGCATGGGGCGGAAACAAGTACGGATTCCGCCAATTTGATCCGAATCGGGAATTTGGAGATTGATCCGCTGCAATATGAAGTGAGAAAAGACGGCGAGCCTGTAGAATTGACCTTGCGCGAGTTTGAACTGCTGAAGTTTATGGCGGATTCTCCGGGGCGCATCTTTTCGCGCGAAAGCCTGTTGGAAAAAGTATGGGGCTATGAGTATTTTGGCGATGTGCGCACGGTTGACGTTACCATCAGCCGCCTGCGGGAAAAAATTGAGCCGGATCCGACACGCAATCAAGTCATTATGACAAAACGCGGCGTGGGATATTATTTTGCTAAAGAAGAGAACAAATGAGCAGAAAAATCCGATTATTCAATGGGATCCGCAGCCGGTTTGTCGTGATGTTTCTGCTGATTGTAATTATTGTGACGCTGGTAATGGGGACTGTCCTGTCGATCAATATGTCAAATTATTACGATAATCAGTTTACCGATGCGATGAACCGCGTATTTACGGACGATTTTATTTACCAGGCAGAACGCGATTTGGAACAGACAACCGATCCGGTTGGGGGGCTTAACCGGCGGCTGCAGGCGTATACCCCTCAGCTCGGAATTGATTCCTACTGCAATTATTTTATCCTGGATTCGCAGACGGGAGAGGTACTTGAAGCCAGTGACATGAAAAAAAGCAATCAGGTCACGAATACCTCAGCAATGCTCCAGGCACTCAATGGAGAGATAGGAACCCATACAACGGCAGATTATATGGAGTTTGCGGTGCCCATTGGCAATTATATCGTATATATTTATGACTCCAAGGAAGAAACCAAGGCAGTTATGAATGAAGTCTTTCAGCTGATCATTCAGTCTGTCCTGATTGGAGTCGGTTTTTCCCTGATATTGAGCTTCTTTCTTTCTCAAAATATTACAAAGCCGATCACAGTACTGACCAAGCGTGCAACGGCCTTTGCGGGCGGCGACTTTGAGTCCAAATCGGAGGATAATCTTGCAGAAGAGGAAGAAGAGAAAGTTTCCGGTGTGGTTTTGGACAATTCCGAGGATGAGATTGACGAGCTGTCAAACACCTTTGAATATATGGCGGAACGGCTGAAATCCACAATGGATGCGATGGAAGCGGAAAAAACCAAAATCCAGACCATCCTTCAGAATATGGAAGAGGGCGTCATTGCATTTGACGACGAAGGAAAGGTTGTTTTGATGAATCCGTCGGCCAGGCGGCTTCTTTCCATCTGGAAGGCGGAGACGGTAGAGTTTGACCGCTTGTTTTCCGACTTTGGAATCGACGTTTCGGTAGGAAATATTCTATATGTGCAGGAAAAAGGCATGATCCGGCATAAGTTAAGACTCAACGGCCTCTACCTTAGCCTGTATTTTGACCGGATCGAAATGGAGATTCGAAAGCTTGGAATTGTGGTCGGGATTTCCGACATTACAGAGGGTGAACAGCTCGATTTGTCGCGAAGAGAATTTGTCGCAAATGTATCGCATGAACTGCGTACCCCTCTTACTACCATAAAGGCGTATACCGAAACGGTTATCAGCGGAAATTTTGAGGACAAAGAGGTTTCCAAACGATTCCTAGAGGTCGTGGTAGATGAAGTAGACCGCATGACGCGGATGGTTTCCGATCTTTTGATGCTGTCCCAGCTGGATCATGGCAGAATGTCATTAAAAATTACTCGGGTTCGGCTGGAAAGTCTCCTAAAGCGCGTATCTTACAAAATGGAGATGAATGCAAAAGAGCAAAAACAGACCTTAAAACTGACGCTGCGGGGAGAAATTCCGGATATAGCAGGGGACAGTGACAAGTTGGAACAGGTGCTGACCAATATTTTATCCAACTCGATCAAATACACGCAGGAGGGCGGCCGCATCGATATGATTGCCGGTTCGATGGGCTCGAATGTGTACATCCGAATCATTGACAATGGAATCGGGATTGCCCCGGAAGATCAGAAGCATATTTTTGAGCGGTTTTACCGGGCGGACAAGGCACGGACACGGACCGCCGGCGGAACAGGGCTTGGCTTGGCGATTGCGGCCCAAATTATTGAACTGCACAATGGTAAAATAACTTTGGCAAGCGAATTGGGCCGTGGGACGGAAGTGTCGGTTCTGCTTCCCATTGACAATTTTAAACCACATCCTGAAAAATAAGACCAGGATGTGGTTTTAATTTTCTCCCAGTTCCATTTTGCGTTCCCGCTGCTCTGTGACGATTGTAATATCAAGGCATTGACCTGTCCTGGGAACACAAAGCCGAATTGGGACTTAATTTTGTATTTTTAGTTTCTGAGGCAGAAGTAATGATCAGAAGCTTTCTTTAATCATTCTAAAACAGCTGTCGTTAATGCAATTTATCGCATTGGGATAGATTTCTGGACTTTAGGATATGCACGGCAAAAAATGTAGAAAAATTCATCGATTACAGCTTTCCATGCGGACTCAGACTTGTAAAATAATATTATTTTTTTCTATAGATATATATAAAATATAAGTATTTGCTATTTGTATGAATTGGCCGTATACTGAAATCGAAAAGAGAAGATGCACAGCATTTGACGGTATGAAAGTCCTTCCCGCGCCGCGATGTAAAGAAAGCTGGGTTTTGTTTTGGCACAAAGTGACGGCAATTGCAAATTGCCGTCTTAATCCTATAACAGATGATTTGATATTCGCTGCAGGAGATAATCTTGTACCGATGTAAGATTGGGAAGATAAAATTGCTATGTTTCGTGATGGAGGATCGAAAAGATTGGGAGAAAGCTGGTGGTGAATCATATGGCAAACAACATTCCTGCCCAGGCGATAGTTCAAAATTTAAAGGATGCAGGCTGTGATTCTAAAACAATAAAGCAATTTTTTATTCTGGAAGAAGAGGGGAAGGTGCAAGAGCAGCTCAAACTGCTCAACTTCCATAGAAACCAGTTATTAGACCGGGTCCACCGGGAAGAAAAGAGAATCGATTGTCTGGATTATCTGGTTTATCAGATCCGGAAAGGCAAATCGACAATTTAAAATTCATTGGATGAAACGGAGGCTATCATATGAAAGTAATTGTAAATCAAACTTTTGATGCGGAGCGTGCCTTTTATGGCAGTAAGGATATTATGGTAAAAGATTGTTCCTTTGACGGCCCGGCTGACGGGGAAAGTGCATTTAAAGAATGTACTGATGTAACAGTAGAGCATAGTTTCTTTAATCTGCGTTATCCCTTTTGGCACGATCGCAGACTGCGGATCAACGGTTCTGAAATGACGCAGCTGTGCCGTGCGGCGCTGTGGTATTCCGAGGACATTGCCATTACAGACAGCAAACTTCATGGAATCAAGGCCCTGCGGGAATGCAGCAAGGTAACGATGTGCGGCTGTGATATTGTCTCTCCGGAATTCGGCTGGTCAGTGCATAATATTGAAATGAAAGACTGTACGGCTGAGAGCGAATATTTCATGCTTCGTTCGAGCTGCCTACATTTTCAAAATGTACGGATGAAGGGAAAATACTCATTCCAGTATATTGAGGATTCCGTCTTTGAAAACTGTGTGTTTGACACGAAGGATGCCTTTTGGCATGCAAAAAATGTAGTAGTGAGAAACAGCATTGTAAAGGGCGAATATTTGGCTTGGTACTGTGAAAATGTTACCTTTGAAAACTGCAAAATCATCGGTACTCAGCCCCTGTGCTACTGCAAGGGGCTCAAGCTCGTGAACTGCCAGATGATTGACACGGATCTCGCCTTCGAGCGTTCTGAGGTAGAGGCCGTCGTGACTACACCGGTCCTCAGTATTAAAAATCCATATGCGGGCCATATTGTAGTTCCGGCTGTTGGTGAAATTATCCGGGATGACCCACAGGCTAAAGGCGAGGTTGTAATACAGACGAAATCAGCAGAGAGTACGCCGGCCTGTTCCTGTGTCTGCGCGTAACGGCAGGAGAAGTTCACTTGGCAAATAGGTAAAGCGGCAATTTTGGGCTGCCTTCCGTGGTGCGCACAGACAGATGGCTGTTTGAACTTTGGTGGAATGGAAGAGCCGCCGGCCGGGGCAGATATGCAGTGGCGGCAGAATCTCAAATCTGTGTATGGAGCAGTTATATTCTTGCAGGTAATCGTGTTAATGGGGATAAAGAATTTGGAAAGCGGTGAAATCTATGAATGGAAACAGAAAACGGTTTTGGATCCTCAGCAGTATTCTGGTCTCAGCAATGCTGTTGACCGGCTGTGCAAACGAACGGCAAGCGGAAGAGCCTCCGAATGAGCAGCAGGCTGCCGAACCGTCTGACGAATCTTCCGAGCCATCTTCCGTAACGGAAGAGCCGCAAGTGGAGACGAGTGAATCGGAGGAGATACTCTATATTCGCATAGAAGCCGGTTCGCAGAGTATTGTGTTCCAGCTCAACGACAGCTCTGCGGCAAGATCTCTCTATGACCAGCTGCCCCTGACGCTGCCGGTTGAAAATTACAGCAATAATGAAAAGATCTTTTATCCGCCCAAAGAACTGGATGTCAGTGACACTCCGCCGGCGGAAGGCCCTGCCGGAACATTAGCTTATTATGAACCATGGGGCGATGTAGCAATGTTTTACGGGGAATGCAGCGGTGCAAGCGGTCTGTACGAATTGGGTGAGGCCATCGCGGGCAGTGACCAAATTGAGAATCTTGCCGGTGAAATTACGATTGAAAAAACTTTGGAAGACTCTGGAGCGGTTTCTGAGAGCAGTTCTTCTGTACAGACGGAGCAGCAATTACAATTTTCTATAGAAAATATGCAATCAAAGGCGAATGACATTTCAACTGAAGAAATACCTCCACAGCAGGAGGCAGCAGAATTCGATGAGGAGAATACAGAGATGAAAATGAACATTCAGATTGGAAACAGTACCTTTACGGCGGCTTTGGAAGACAATGCTGCGGCTGACGCTTTTGCTTCGATGATGGAAGAGACACCGGTGGTAATCCAGATGAGCGATTATTCCGGTTTTGAAAAGGTAGGGCCGCTTGGAACGAGTCTTCCGGCCAGCGACAGCCAAACTACCACTCAAGCGGGGGACATTGTTTTGTATAACGGGAATCAAATTGTTCTATTTTACGGCTCCAACTCCTGGAGCTATACCAGACTTGGAACGGTCGATGATTTGTCAGGCTGGGAAGAGGCATTGGGCAGCGGAGATGTGACCGTTACTTTTTCGATAAAGTAAGTCGATAATAATTCGGTATGAAACAGCAGTTCTCCGCTGGCAGCTGAATCATAGGATTTATCTATGAGAAAGCAGCGTCTCTAAAAATGCAAGACAGGGAAAAAAGAAGCAGTAATAATCGACCTGCGATTTTGTTCTGTTGTTGAAAAGGTGTATTTTAGAGAATAACGAACAAAACATTTACAGCGATCAACATGTCAATCTCATTTTAAGTTATAATGAAAGAAAAGTATATGGATCAATAGAAAAGGAGTGCGGAACTATGATTTACAAGGATTTTCAAGGAAAAAAGCTGTCTGCTCTTGGATTGGGTGCGATGCGTCTGCCCGTCTTGGATGGAAACGATGCGAGAATCGATGAAAAAACTGCAATGGCCATGGTCGATTATGCGATCGAGCACGGCGTAAATTATTTTGATACTGCATGGGGCTACCATGACGGAAATTCAGAACCCGTCATGGGAAAAGCATTGGCGAAACATCCAAGGGAAATTTATTATCTGGCAACAAAATTTCCTGGCTATGATCTCTCCAATATGGACAAGGTAGAATCCATATTTGAAAGGCAGCTGGAAAAATGCGGCGTTTCCTATTTTGATTTTTATCTGTTTCATAATGTCTGCGAAATGAATATTGACGCGTACTTAGATCCGAAATATGGAATACATGATTATCTCATGAAGCAAAAGAAAGCCGGGCGGATTCACCATCTGGGCTTCTCAGTACATGGCAGCTATGATGTGATGAAGCGTTTTTTGGAGGCATATGGAAACGATATGGAGTTTTGTCAAATCCAGCTGAACTATTTGGACTGGAGCTTTCAGGATGCCGAAAAAAAGGTTAAGCTGCTGGATGAATATGGAATTCCGGTCTGGGTAATGGAGCCGCTGCGCGGCGGGAAATTAGCTGCTTTGACGCCGGCAGATGAAGAAAAACTCAAAAAACTGCGTCTACAGGAGGAAATTCCGGCCTGGGCATTTCGTTTCCTGCAAAGTATTCCCAGCGTAACAGTTACCCTTTCCGGAATGTCAAATATGGAACAGCTGCAGGCGAATATTCATACGTTCGAGGAAGAAAAACCGCTCAATGAACAGGAAATGAAGACCTTGCTTGCCATAGCAGATGAAATGGTTGGGAAAATTGCACTGCCGTGTACCGCCTGTCACTACTGTGTAAGCCATTGCCCGCGGGGGCTGGATATTCCTTCTTTGCTTGCTCTGTACAATGAGCACTGCTTTACCCAGGGAGGTTTTATCGCCCCTATGGCTTTGATGGCTGTTCCGGAGGATAAGCGTCCAAGCGCCTGTGTCGGCTGCCGGAGCTGCGAAGCAGTATGTCCTCAGCAAATTAAGATATCGGAGGCTATGGCAGATTTTGCTCAAAAGCTGAATGCTTAAGTTAGGAGGAACATGGATGGAATATCGAAAACTGCCGCACGGCAGCGAACAAATCAGCATAATTGGCCTTGGAAGCAGTTCGCTTGGCGCGTCTGGCGAGGAGGAAATCGAAAAAACTGTTGCGTTGGCACTCGAAAACGGTGTGAACTTTTTTGATATGGCGGCAGGGGATGCCGTGCCTTTCAAAGCCTATGGCAGAGCCCTGTCCGGCTGCCGGAATCAGGTGTACTTCCAGGTCCATTTTGGAGCGGATTACCGAAGCGGGATATATGGCTGGACGCTGGATCTCGACGAAATTAAGCGGTCCGTGGAATGGCAGCTCGATGCCCTGCAAACAGACTATATTGATTTTGGCTTTCTTCACTGCATTGATGAAGCAGATGATTTGGAGACCGTCCAAAAGCAGGGAACACTTGCATATATGGAGGAATTAAAACGGCAAGGTGTAATCCGGCATATCGGTTTGTCCTCCCATACTCCTGCAGTAGTACGAAAAGTGCTGGATATGCACATTCTCGATATGCTGATGTTCAGTATCAATCCGGCATATGATTACCGTCATGGCGAATATGCCATTGGCAGCGGAGAGGAACGTTCTGCCCTTTACCGTCGCTGCGAAGCAGAAGGTGTGGGTATATCGGTAATGAAGGCATTCAGCGGAGGACAGCTTTTGGACGCGAAGACCTCGCCTTTTGGAAAGGCATTGACCGAGTATCAGTGTCTCCAGTATGCACTGGATCGTCCTGGAGTTTTGACCGTCCTCCCAGGAGTGCGCGGACGGGAAGATTTACAGCGGATTTTGGGATTTTTTAAGGCTGCGGATGCCGAAAAAGATTATTCTGTTTTAGGCAGCTTTACTCCGCAGGAGGAGATTGGGAGATGTGTATACTGCAATCATTGTCAGCCCTGTCCGGCCAAACTGGATGTGGGCCTGATCAATAAGTATTTTGATCTGGCTTTGGCCGGAGATGAACTGGCAAAAAACCATTATGCAAATCTGAACTCCAAAGCTTCGGACTGTGTGGAGTGCGGGCATTGTAATTCGCGCTGTCCCTTTCATGTAGACCAGATGATGAGAATGAAAGAGATTGCTGCATATTTTGGAGGCTAATGGGTGATGAAACAATGGATTTCGATATTAATTGGAGTGCTGCTGCTTTTTTCTCTGGCAGCCTGCAGCAGCACACAGCAGAATGATCTTAACTCCAGCAGAGCAGTGCACCGGTTCCCAGCAATTCGGAAACGCCGGCACAGCCGGCGGAAACAGAGCCGGCTGTCTCTTCCGAGCCGGAGGAAAATGCGGATGTGCCTGTTGTGTATATGACAGCAGATATCAGTCCGGAGGGGCTCATGGCGGTCTATGAAGCACTGGATTGGACGCCTGAAGGCAATGTGGCAGTAAAGCTTTCCACCGGGGAGCCGCCTGCCAGCAATTACCTGCAGCCGGAGCTGATTGCGGATTTAGTGGAAGCAGTGGACGGCACGATTGTTGAGTGCAACACAGCCTACGGCGGTTCCCGTACAGAAACCGCCATGCACTATCAAGTGGCGGAAGATCACGGATTTACGGCCATTGCAGATTTTCAGATTTTAGACGAGAATGGTTCTATGACACTGCCGGTGGAGGGCGGGACCCGTCTGGAAGAAAACTATGTCGGTGCGGCGTTTGCCAACTATGATTCTTATTTGATCCTTTCCCATTTTAAAGGTCATTCTATGGCGGGCTTCGGCGGAGCCATCAAGAATATTTCCATCGGTCTTGGTTCCAGTGAGGGAAAGTGCTGGATTCACAGCGGCGGCACCAGCCGTACCAATGCTTGGGGCGGAGAGCAGGACGCCTTTCTGGAATCAATGGCGGAGGCAGGAAAAGCCGTTTCCGACTATTTAGGGGACGGGGAACGAATTGTATATGTCAATGTAATGAATCGGCTTTCCGTAGACTGCGACTGCGACGGAAATCCTGCGGAGCCGGACATGCACGACATTGGCATTTTGGCTTCTGCTGATCCAGTGGCTCTGGATCAGGCGTGCATTGACCTTGTATATGCCGCCGAAGACGGACAGTCTTTGATAAACCGTATTGAAAGCCAAAACGGTTTGCACACGCTGGAACATGCGGAGCAAATCGGCCTTGGCAGCCGGGTTTATGAACTTGTGAATGTAGGCGCTTAGCAGTATCGTTCTGAAAAGAAAGGCCTGACAATGAAGAGGAATCAGTTTCAGGCAGGAAGACGCTGATTGCCGTTCCATGAGGGGGAACCATTCGGTGCGGCGGTCTTTCTTCCCATTGCTGGGCTTCCCGTTTTATGGAGAGAAGTGTCTTAGCGGCGAAACATCCGCGGTATGAAGCTAAGCCGTTCTTTTTAAATCGGAATTGCTTCAATATCAGCTGAGAAAGGGCGGTGAGAAAATGTGGGAAATTCTTCAGCGGGAATTCATCTATTTGTGGTACTATTTTGAACTTCAGCTTCGTCAAATTTTTCCCTATTGGGTACTCGGCATCCTGATCGGTTCCGTAATTTCTGTTTTTGCAGGGCAGAGAATCCATCAGCTGGTTCGTACATTGAGCGATAAAAAAATGGGTATGCTTGGCGTGATCCCGGCAAGTCTTCTCGGCATAGCTTCACCGCTTTGTATGTACGGTACGATTCCGCTTGCTGCCTCTTTCTCCAAAAGCGGGATGCGGGATGACTGGCTGGCAGCCTTTATGATGAGTTCCATCCTGCTCAACCCACAGCTGATTATTTACAGCACCGCCCTCGGTACTGCCGCGCTTACTGTACGCCTGGTTTCCTGTTTTTTGTGCGGAACAACAGCCGGACTCCTGGTAAGAATATTCTATCATGAAAAATCTTTTTTTAATTTTTCCGGATTTGCAGAACCTCAAAGCAGAGATATTCACCCCAATCCGCTGATTCGCCTTTTGAAAAATATTGGACGGAATTTTAAAGCTACCGGACTGTGGTTTTTAATCGGGATATTTTTATCTGCTCTGTTTCAGCGCTATGTGCCGGCCCAGGAGTTTATTCGGCTATTTGGAGAAAACGAAGGCTTTGGCGTTCTGATGGCGGCGACCATCGGCGTCCCGCTTTATGCCTGCGGGGGAGGGACAATTCCGCTTTTGCAGCAATGGCTTTGGAACGGAATGAGCATGGGCAGTGCAGCAGCCTTTATGATCACCGGTCCGGCGACCAAAATCACCAATTTGGGTGCGCTGAAAATTGTGCTGGGAATCAGAAGGTTTATACTTTATTTCATGTTTGTCATTGTTTTTTCATATGTAACGGGACTGTTTGTCAATTTAATCCTCTAAAGAGCTGACTTTTCAAAGCTCTGCGAAGAGAATGGAATCCGGGGGCGATATTTCGAAATCAAAAGGATAGAAAAACCAGGAATTTTTAATATTCCTGGTTTTTCATATTTATTTGATTGTCACGGCATTGCCGAAAGACTTCATACACATGCAAAGAATTTTTTGTTTTTGCGCTGCTTAGAATGAGCATGTGCAAAACATTATCAGCCTCGTACTTCTAATTTTGAGAAGGGAATTAATCAATATCTAAAATCCGATCTTCTACATCGTATTCCGAGCCCTCAAAGTTGGTATAAGAATCGGGGACCTGGCCCAGCAGAACAGTCTGTTCCAAGGGAACACTGACACGAACCGGAACTTTTGCAGTGATACTGGGAAAATAGCATAGAATCGTGAGATTTACCTCAATCCATACTTTGTGCTGCACCTGATTAATTCCCGCATCCGTAAAGCTGTCGGAGAAATGTATGTCCGCATATCCAAGCGGTTTGATTCGGATGGGGATGTTCGGACCTAAGTTGGCAAACAGGCTGGTCGAAGATATAAGGTTACCAAATGGGATTGCGACAGAATCCTCTTCCATGTTTGATATGCGGTCGTAAATAAGCAGCGAGAGCTTGGAAGCAATCTGATTCATTTGTGTGGTATTGTTCCGGACTGCCGTGATTTCTCCCGCTTCATTTTTTTCCAGAACGCTGAGCGATCCGCTTTCAGAAGGCAGTTCTGCCATAATTTCACTAATGCAGGTATTGACAATATTACCGGCTAAAATTTCGGTTTTGGATTCACATAAATAGAGTAAACTTGGGCGGATAGCTGCTTCAAAATATGCGTAAAAAATACCGGCACTGCACATCAAGACCACCAGCACCAATAGAAGCTTTGCTTTTCGTTTGGTCTTTGGATGTACATGAGGGAAAAAATAAAGTCTTCCCGTCATCCGGCCCAATCCCAGCCTCATCAATACCACCCCGCTGGTTTAGTATATGATCCTATCTTTCATTTGTTGATTGCCAGAGTCAAATTTGGAAGCAAATTACAAATTATAATAAAAAACTGCGAGCTGGGTACGGTCGCGCAGCGACAGTTTTTCCAAAATGGTGCTCAAATAATTTCGGACTGTGCCTTCGCTGAGATAGAGTTCATCTGCAATTTCTTTATTGCTCAAACCGCGGGCGATACATTTTACTATATCACATTCACGGCCGCTTAACCCATAATCCTCCAAATGATGCTCTTTTTGAGATATGAGCCGGGGAAACTTGGTTACGACAGCGTCGCCGAAAACGCTTTGTCCCTGCCAAACAGCCTGCAAAGCGGGAAGAATGCTCTCAAAATCCTGCTTGAGCAAATACCCCTTTGCTCCAAGCCGGAGTGCTTTTATGATGTATTCATCGTCGGAGAAGGTAGTGAGATACAATATTTTGGCTTCTGGGTGCTTTTTTAGTATTTTTTCGCCTGCAGACAGGCCGTTTTCCTGTCCCATTCGGATGTCCATGAGAAGAATATCGGGCAAAAGCTGATCATAACGTTCCACAGCTTCCGCCGCGCTACAGCCTGTGCCGACAATGGTAACGCCGCCTCCCGCTTCTAAAATGGTTTTCAGCGAGGCGCACACCAAAGGATCGTCGTCAATAAGAAGTACGTTCATTTTACCTGCTCTCCTTTCGGTATAGAAATGAAAATATGAAATCCGTCTTGAAACTCCGTATGAAAATGGCCTCCCAATGCTGCTGCACGTTCCGCCATATTGGAAAGACCGATTCCCCGTGAGGACACAGACTGCGGCTTCTTTTTTCCATTGTCACGGATCATAAGCTGGTAGAGAGCGGGATGCTCCCGCAGGATAATGACAACTTCCGTTGCATCGGAATGCCGGGCCGTGTTGGAAAGTGCTTCTCGAACGATCGCCAAAAAACAGTAACGCACGGAAACGGGAGGCATGCTTTCAATATCGAAATCCAGCCGAACAGGACAAAAATGGTAACCTGCGGCCAGATTGGTTAAAGCATCGTATAAATCCATAGAATCATCGTGGAGGTCGTGAACGCTTTTGCGGATGCTGTCCATTGCCTCTGATAGAGTAGATTTCAGTGCAGAAAGCTCTGGCTTGAGGGACTCATCGCGGCAGAGTGCGGTCAAAGCTCCAAGCTGAAGAATGGAACGCGACAGCATATGCCCTACATTGTCATGAATTTCCCGTGCAATTCGATTTCGTTCCTTTAATGTTGCCAGACGAATTTCATAGTCCTGTTTTTCCATTAAATCCTTGTTTTTATTTTGCAGAGAAAGAGAGGACTCCCAGCTTTCGTCACGCAGGGTTCGATAGTTGATTTGCGCTTCCTCTGCTGCTTTTGTCCGATGAGAAAGGGCATATGATACGGCCAAAAACAGAAAGGTCATGACACTGCACATTGGCGGAAGACTGGAAAAGCCAAAAATAAGCGGCACGATCCCAAATGCGTATAGATAGGCCGGACAGGATAAAAAGGCATCGTAGTAGACCAGAGGGAGAAAAATGATCAGCTCCGGAAAAAAGACAGCCAAGACCGAATAGAAAATAGGAAGCAGATAAGAGACATACTTATAGCTGAAATAGCTTAACAGGGAGGCAGCAATCAAAGCCAGCAATAAGGAGATTACCGAAAGAGCGGAAGCAGGCACATAAGCAAGCAACGAACAGCAGCAAATCAAGAGAATTGCTTTATCGAAAATGAAATTCAAATTGCTCACCTCCACATGGCCTGTGACAACTCAGTTGCCGCTATGGCTGCCGTATTACCTCAGATCTAGCTGAATTGATTGTACCACAATCTCATTTTCCATACAAGCTCTGAAAATAGATCCTGACATTTGTCATCCCTTCCAGCTGACGGGGCTCACTTTTCAATGAATTACTTCTTTGATAGAATATCATTGTTTACATTTAGGCGGAATTTTGCCGCAAGTAGAATATGGAATACAGCGGGATAGGAGGAAGGAAATTTGGTCATAGAAGTATCCAATTTAGTCAAGCGGTATGGAGATCGGATTGCACTCGACCATTTTAATTTAAATGTGGCAAAGGGAGAAATTTTTGGACTGTTAGGCCCCAATGGATCGGGCAAAACAACGGCAATTAACTGTATTTTAGCACTGCTCAAGTATGATAAAGGCAGCATTCGGGTTTTGGGAACTGATATGACGCCGGATGCCTATGAGGTGAAGCGCAGGATCGGCGTCGTTATGCAGAATGTAGCAGTATTTGAGGATCTAACCGTGCAGGAAAACATTCAATACTTTTGCGGTCTCTACATTCCCGAGAAACAAAAGCGGGATACTCTGGTACAGGAGGCCATTGCATTTACAGGGCTTGAGGATTATGTTAAAACAAAGCCGAAGAAACTGTCCGGAGGTTTGCTGAGGCGGCTGAATATAGCGTGCGGGATCGCACACAAGCCTCAGTTAATCATTTTAGATGAACCGACTGTGGCAGTCGATCCTCAGAGCCGCAGCAATATCTTAGAAGGAATCCGCAGGCTCAATCGGGAAGGAACGAGTGTGCTTTACACATCGCATTATATGGAAGAAATTGAGCAGATTTGTACCAAGATTGCCATCATGGATCAGGGACGTGTGATTGCACTGGGGACAAAAGAAGAACTAAAATCGATGATTAAAACAGGCGAAAAAATAAGCGTTGAAATTCAGGGACTTGCACCGGAATATCTCGCGTCGATACGTGCTCTTCCGCATGTGGAGAGAGTACAATATGATAAGGACAGGCTGGAAATTCATTGCAGTGGAGGCCGGCATAACCTGATAGAAGTGCTGCATGATCTCAGCGAAAAGAACCTATCTTTCGGAAGAGTTTATTCCGAGCCGCCGACGCTCAATGATGTGTTTTTGGAGATTACCGGCAAGCAGCTGCGCGATTGAGGAGGAACTTATGTTTTGGAATATGTTTGCATCCAGATTGAAATGCCTGTTTCGCGATAAGACCGTTATATTCTGGACCGCTCTTTTTCCGATTGTTTTGGCCGCAATGATGTATTTTGCATTTGGCGGCTTCATGGAGGGAGGAGAAATGGAGCCGATTCCCGTTGCTGCAGTAGAGACAGTGGTCTCGGAGCGGAACGAAGTCTTTTTAAGTGTTTTCCGCGAAGCTTCCCAGGAGGCGGGCGATCCCTTGTTTGATCTTCGGATTGTTGAGCAGGAAGAGGCTTTGAGACTGCTGCAGGAAAGAGAAGTAGACGCAATCGTAGAAGTGGGACAGACTGTTACGCTGAAGGTGTTGGAAAATGGTCTTGAACAGAGTATTGTTAAGTCATTTTTGGATCAATATCTTCAGACACAACATATGTTAGAAACGCTAATGCAGAAAACTGCGTCTTTGCCAGGGGCTTTTGGTGAAATGAATTTTGTTAGTCAAAGCTTTACAAAGGAAGTTTCATTGGGCGGCGCCACTCCTAATTTAACGCTCAGTTACTTTTATGCCTTGATGGCGATGGCATGTCTGTATGGCAGTTTTTGGGGACTGAGAAATATGATGGACATTCAGGCAAATTTAACACCTTTAGGTGCCAGACGATCCATCGCTCCTGCTCCAAAATGGAAGGTGATTCTGAGTGATGCTGCCGCTTCTCTTGTAATTCAAACGATTGAGCTGTTGGCTCTTTTGGCATTTTTGATCCTGGCTTTACAAGTAGATTTTGGGCAGCAAATTGGATTGGTGATCTTGACGTGTGTCGTCGGGAGTATGATGGGGATTTCCTTTGGAAGCCTGATTGGAGCGGCAAGCAGGCAAAGCGAAGGCGTTAAGATCGGTATGCTGATCGGGATTAGCATGACGTGCACATTTCTCGCGGGACTGATGTTTGTCAATATGAAGGACATTATAGCACGATATGTTCCGGTATTGTCTTATGTCAATCCTGCGGCGCTTTTAGCCGATGCGTTTTACAGCTTATACATGTTTGGAGCCGGTTCCCGCTATTGGATGAATATAGTTGTTTTGCTGGGGATTACCGCTTTGTTCTCTTTCATTAGTTATTGCATCGTTAGGAGGCAGAGATATGTCAGTCTTTAATACAAGCATGAAGATACTCCGCAGCAAGCTGCCGATCCTTCTGATCTATGTAGTTGTCATTGTGATGGTGTCCATTCTGATGATGGCGGCGATGGGCAGTCAGGAAAATGTATCGGATACGTTTGAGCAGAAAGGCTGCGCCATTACTGTAATAAATCGTGATTTGGGCGGTAAATTATCGGAAGGCCTGGAAGAATTTCTATTTCGTACCAATCAAAAGGTTTCCATTGACGATGATAAGGAAAAGCTTCAGGATGCACTTTATTACGAAAATACAGCTTACATTCTGCTGATTCCGGAAGGATTTAGTGAGGCATTTCTGGCCGGTGAGGAAGTTTTTCTTTCCAAAACCACTCTGCCCGATTCCATTGAGAGCTACTATGTGGATATGCAGATCGATCAATATCTCAATGCGGTTCGATTATATATGCAGGCTGGTATTAAAAACACGGAAGAAATCCTGGAATTTGTTTCGGCCGATTTGGATTCCAGTGCGAATGCGGAAATCATTGTCTCTGAAAATCCGAACTCCGACGATTCTCAGCTTCACATTTTTTATTTTAATTATTTAAGCTATAGTATGCTGGCATTAATGATTCTGGGAATCAGTACGATTTTAATTTCCTTTCACCAAAAGGACTTGTACCGCAGAAATTTATGCGCTCCCATAAAATTGATACGGATGAACGGGGAGCTGATATTGGGAATAAGCGTCTTTGCGGGGGCCTGTTATTTTATTTTGATTGGGTGCGGTCTGGCACTGCATTGGGAAAAGCTCTGGGATTTTAAATTACTGAGCCTGCTTTGCCTTAATTTTTTGGTATTTAGTATTGTATGCGTTGGAATTGGCTTTTTAACGGGCGTGTTTGTCAGAAGCTACAATGTTCAATCCGCAGTAGCAAATGTTGTGACGCTTTCCATGAGCTTTCTATGCGGAGTTTTCGTTCCGCAGTCTATTATGAGTGCATCGGTTTTGAAATTTTCTCAATTTCTGCCTGCCTATTGGTATGTCAAAGCAAACCATTTGATTGGATCGCTGTCCGACATTTCATTGGAGCAGTTAAAAGCTATTTTGGGATGTCTGGGAATCGAGCTGCTCTTTGCCGCAGCACTGTTTGCAGCCGCACTGGCTATTTCGAAGAAAAAGCGATTCATGGACTGTTTGTAGTTTTGAAAATAAGAAGGCCTAACGGTCTTCTTATTTTTCTGCCAATTTTTACGGCGTTTAAAAAAGCAGAAAGCGGCAGATAATAATCGACAGAAAAAGTTAGATTGACGGGATTCAGTTTATCGAATATAATGAAATGGAACATTCAGTTTAGAAAAAACATCCGGCAATGGAAAGGAACAGCGTTATGGAATTAAACCGTCATAATATAAAAAAGATACTTTGGATCATCACGTTTACAGTCCTGCTATTTGTGGGCCTTCAGCATTTTTCTTCCGTGATGGACTTCATCAATGCTTTTTTTCGTTTGATTTCTCCCTTTGTCATTGGCTTGTGTATTGCGTTTATCCTCAATGTTCCCATGCGATTTTTTGACAGCAAACTATTTCGTTCGAAAAAAAAGCCTGCGGGAAAAGTCAAGGAGAAACTGCGCCGTCCACTGAGCTTAATCATAACACTTGTATTGGTTATTTTGGTCATAGCAGCAGTTTTGTTTTTAATTCTGCCGGAATTGGGCCGAACGGTGGAAATGCTCGCTAATTCTTTTCCAAGCTATGTGGAAAATGTTCAAAATTGGCTCTCTCAGTTTGAAGAAAAGGTTCCGGAAATATCGGATTGGATCAGCAAAATGCAGATTAACTGGGACAAAATCGGTGAGGGGGTTATTGACTTTTTGAGAAACGGAGCCGGCAGTATTTTGGATACTACAGTAACTGCGGCGGCATCTGTGGTAACAGTTGTAACGAATTTTTTCCTTGGGATCGTATTTGCCATCTATGTTCTTATGAAGAAGGAAACGCTGTCGCGTCAGGTAAAAGGCGTGTTATATGCCTTTTTGCCGGAAAAGGCCGTAGATAAGACCATTTCAATATGCCGGCTGTCAAACCGGACATTTTCCAGGTTTTTGTCCGGGCAGTGCCTGGAAGCAGTAATTTTGGGGGTTATGTTTTTTGTAACGCTCAATATATTTAATTTCCCCTATGCCTTGTTAATCAGCGTATTGATCAGTGTACTTGCATTAATTCCAGTATTTGGAACTTTTGTGGGGCTGTTTATCGGCGCTTTTCTGATCCTGATTATCAATCCTATTCAGGCTTTTTGGTTTGTCATATTGTTCTTTGTGATCCAGCAGATCGAAGGGAACTTTATTTATCCGCATGTCGTGGGCAATTCAGTCAGTCTGCCGTCATTATGGGTTTTGGTTGCCGTTACCATCGGCGGAAGCATGATGGGAGTTGTGGGCATGCTGATCTTTATCCCATTGTGCTCGGTGATTTATGCACTGCTGAAAGAAACCGTGAGTAAACGGCTGCGGAACAGACAAATTTCGAAAGCAAAGCTGATATCGAAGCCGATTAATCCTCGAAGGAAAGTGGATAAGAGTACAGAAGAGGAATAAGCGGGAAAGGAGTTTCCATAAATGAATTGGCTGGCAGAGCATTTTTCTACAATTTTGGTCGGAGCTTTGCTGATTTTGCTTTTTGTATTGGCGGTGCTCCATTTGTGGCGGCGGCGGAATCGGCATGGATGCGGAGGATGCGGTCACTGTTCTCATGCGGAAGACTGCACCAAACGAAACGAGGAATAAATTAAAAAAGTCCTGCTGCATACAATGCGCAGCAGGACTTTTTGATTCAACTTTTTAATAAAAATGGCTGGAAATTATTTTGTTTCATACGAGAGCGGGATGCGGAATGCCTTTCCTGCTTCAATATCGTAGACATACCCTTTGGAAAAGTCATATTCATCGGCATACTGGCGAACGGGAGAAGCGTCTCCGATATTCAGTACCAGCTTGCCGTCAGAGCGGACAGAGGCATCTTCGATTCGGTAAGCGGCATTGTGAATTCCGTCATTTTCAATGTAGATATACTGTCCGGCAAGTTCCGATGCAGATATTCCGGACAGCTCTGCGGATACAACGATTTCATTCTCAATGGACAGTTCTTTGGTAAAGTCGCATACGTTCCCTGTGA
>CALYAR010000057.1 GCA_944393585.1 uncultured Clostridia bacterium
CTGCAAAAAGCCGCATGGCATAATCCGTGCGATTTTTCCCTGCTTCAATAACACATCACGCTTTTGGAAAACAAAATTACCCAATAAAACATATGCATTGGTTAAGAGCATATGCAACACCTCTTTCATAAATTGCCATCGGCCCTGTCCTGCTCATTTTGAACATTTTTTTCAATCGTTATACAAGGTCTATGATCTTTTTCAAGTATATACGAATACCAATTTTATTATAGCAGGAAATGTTAGAAAATCAAGTGTATCTGTTCGGATTCTTTCTTTGTTTCTTAGATTATATTTTTGTATTTACTGCAATCCAAATACGAGCAGATGAATAAAAAGGCAACCTATGTCAATACTAAAAACAAAACAGAGGGGAAGGCGAAACAATGAAATTAAAGAATTTTTTCCTTTTTCATCAGAATCGGAACGGAGACGATTTTCGTCTGACATATCCCACGGAGGAAAAACGGGAGCAATATCAGCAGGAAAGAAAAAAAGCGGCAGAGGAACTTCATAAAAATGTAAGTCCCAAGCTCAATGACAACTTTAATCTGATCCGCTCTATTTATACTTATCCTCAGAATAATGACATTATTATCCGCCAATTTGATCTCCACGCGGGGGAACAAACCTGGAAAGCATTTGCCGTATACATTGACGGCATGGTGGACCGTGCTCTTATTTCCAGTGCTGTCATCAACCCGCTTCAGCTCATTCCACAGGTCAATTCTGAAATAACAAGCGGCGCAGCTCTCAAAGATATCGTCGCTTCCCGGCTCATATCCGTCAACCAGCTGACGACGGAAACCGCAATGGAGAAAATCGTTTCATCGATTAATATTGGCTGCTGCGTGCTGTTCATTGACGACGTGGCAGAGGCTTTTATTGCAGATGTGAAATCTTGGGAACACCGTACGGTCTCAACTGCAGAAAATGAACAAACAATTGAGGGACCCAAAGAGGCATTCAATGAAATCCTCCGGATGAATACGGCCTTAATCCGTAAAATATTAAACACGCAAAAGCTGGTTATTGAAATGTATACCATCGGTACGGAAAGCAAGACGCTCACAGCTCTCATGTATATCAAAGACATTGCCAATGACTCTTTAATCGAGGAGGCTAGGCGAAGAATCAACGGCGTTCGGGTGGATTATCTCATCGGCACGGAAGAGCTGCTGCAATTTATTGAAGAAAAGACCTTTATGCTGACGCCGCAGCTTCTGACGACAGAACGCCCGGACCGGGTGGCCCGCGAACTTTCGGAAGGACGGATTGCCATAATGGTGCATGGCAGTCCTACTGCTTTAATCGCACCCACCAATTTTATTGAATTGCTTTATTCGCCGGAGGATATGTACAACCGTTTTTTCTATACCAACATGATTAAAGTGGTTCGGATGATCGGTGTTTTTATCTCACTGTTTTTGCCGGCGCTCTACATTACTCTTACGCTGTATCATCAGGAAATGATTCCGACATTCCTGCTCTATACCATACAATCTGCACAGGCAAACGTTCCCTTTTCCACCATTGGTGAAATTGTGATTATGGAGTTTGCCTTTGAGCTGATCCGGGAAGCCGGAATCCGCGTGCCCGGCCCCATTGGCCCTACGCTTGGCATTATTGGAGCACTGATCCTGGGCCAGGCATCCGTCGCAGCTAACATTGTGAGTCCGGTAGCAATTATCATCGTTGCTATCACAGGGATTGGTTCATTTGCCACTACAAATTATTCCCTGGGCCTTTCGTTCCGGTTTTTACGATTTGTATTTATCATCTTGGCAAGCCTGGGAGGAATTTTGGGATTGGTCATGGGGATTATAATTTACCTGGCTGTCCTTGCTTCCACCAAATCGTTTGGGGTACCCATGCTGTCACCGATCGCGCCCAAATCAAAAAGCCTGCTGGGGAGCACACTTTTTGTGCTTCCCATTTGGAAATTTGAACAGCGCTCTGACTTTTTAAACACCAAAAACAACAAACGCCAGCCAAAGATCAGCCGTCTCTGGGATAAACCCAAACGCTAATCATCTGGGCAGAAAGGAACTGCATTCTATGACAAAAAATGAAACTGCACTTGGAACCAAAGAGATTGTTTGTATCTTGGCAAATCAAATCACAGTCAAACTCTACATCGGCCAGGCAAGGTTGTTTTCCTCCTGGGCGGGCAATGCTGCATGGCTTTTGTACCTGATCGGCTTTCTTTGCCAGATTGGTATTTTTTTATTGACCGCGTACATTTATAAAAAAGATTATGATCTGGATCCCATCGATCTGGCCGGAAGTGAATTCGGGAGAGCGGGCGAGCTTATAGTAGGTTTCCTCTTTTTAATCTATGTACTCTTTTCCTTCTCGTCTTTGACGCGCTTATATGTCGAAGCACTGAAAGCGGCAATTTTCCAATATTCCCCCGTCTGGTACATCCTGCTGTTTTTCCTGATCAGCGTGGGAGTCATTACCTATTTGGGGCTCAGTACTTCGTCTGCGCTGCACGTCATCCTATTCCCGATTATTCTAATCATGATGCTGCTCATCTGCATTTTCAGCTATAATCGGGTTGACCCCACAAACTTTTTCCCAATTTTTGGAACCGGTATTGCTTCCATTGCTTCCAAAATTCCAGAATCAATGGGAGCGTCTACGGAAATTTTGTTTCTGTATTTTTTCCTTCCGATCCACAATGGAAACAAATTCCCAAAAAAGGCCGGTATGATTGCCCTCTTAATTGGAGGCGTTTCGACGCTGATCTCCATTTTGACATACATTTTAACTGTAGCATATCCGGCGTCCACTCAATATTTTCTCTCCATGTATCAGATATCCCGTTTATCCTTGCTGGGGAAGATCTTAAACCGTGCCGAAGATCTATTTGAAATTTTTTGGATGGCCTCCGTTATCCTGGCACTGTCGATCAAACTTTGGCTGATTGTCTTTATTTTGAAAAAAACGCTGCGTCTTCCCAATGATAAACCGCTTATCTGGCCGGTCTGTATTCTGGGATTTGCTTTGGGGTTCTTCCCAGTATCTCTTCATGATACCATCAGTATATATGAATCATTCTACACAGAAAATCTGCGCTGGGTCATAGCGTTTTTACCGCTTCTCGTAGTATTGGCCGCCAAAATCAAAAAAAAGATTGGAGGGAAAAACCATGCGGGAACTCTTTAAAAAGGCTGTCATTCTTTGTCTTATCGTTCTTCTTCCCCTTTCCTTGTCCGGCTGTTACGATTATCGGGAACCGGAGGATGTTTCTTTTGTGATTGCCATCGGAGTTGACAAGGGCGAAAACATGGCATATAAAATTACTTTTCAGGGAATGGCTACCTCAAAAATCAAATCCTCTGAACAAGGTACAGAAGGCCATCCGGTTTATAACACTGCCATTGAGGCGGCAGATTTTCAAAATGCAGTTGATTTAGCCAATTCCTTTTTAGCAGACTTTTTGAGCTTTGCACAGACCAAATTGATTGTTTTTTCCGAGGATGTAGCAAAAGAGGGATTGGAAGAACCGCTTTTCTTCTTTGCACGCAATTCAGAATTCAGCGCGGATGCTTATGTTGCAATCTCCCGCGGATCGGCCTATGATTTTTTGAGTTCCGTTCAGCCCATTCTCACTCAAAATCCTTCGAAATTTTATGAGATGATTTTTGAATCCAATGATGAGGAGTACATTCCTATTATCAATATCACAGAAGTTTACTACGATATCATGTCTGGGGAAAGGCAGCCTGTATTCCCGCTTGTCGCTGTCAATAACAGCAAACTAAATCAAGAGACACAAGATGACAAAGAGAGCAAAAAGGAAGAAAATGCAGAAGGAAAGTCTGGTCAGCAAAGCGATCAAAGCGAAAGTGAGCCCAATGAAGGAAAAATGCAGGAGGCATCCCAGTCTGACCAATCGGATGAGCAGTCCAGCACTGAAAAAAGCAGTGAATCCTCTGAAAATTATTTGGCCGGCGACTTAGAACGTGTCAGTGAAAACAATGCTGAAATACTCGGCATGGCAATTCTAAGCCGGGAACACTCACTTGCTGCGACTGCAACTGCTGCTGAGACCAAATACTATAATATGGTAAATGGGGACTTTGACCAGCTGGGTTTTTCTCTGGATCAAAAAACTGAAAACGGAGAGGCAATCAGCGTATCCCTCACCGGATTGGGCAAACCCTTATACTCCATTAAAATGGAAAATGATATTCCGCATATCACAATCGGTCTCTCTTTTTTGGTGGACACCATTTATCTAGCGGAAACATACCATTATGCCGAAAACCGCCACACGCTGGAAAATCTCCTAGAGGAATATCTTACCAAAAACATTACTGATTTTTTGTATAAAACCTCACAAGATTATAAAAGTGATATCTTTGGCTTTTTTAAACTAACTAAAAAACAGTATTGGGATTACGGCCAGCTGGATCTTGATAAATGGGCAGAGCAGTATGAAAATGCTGAATTCACCGTCCAGGTTGATGTAACACATAAACGCAGCGGAATCATGTACGACACATCGTTGGGAGGTTAATATCATGTTTATCGCGATGATACTAATATGGATTGCAGCGCTTTGGGCAGCTGTCTATTGCTTTAGCTATGGAATTTATGTCTGGAAACGCAAAAACAAATCCGGAGCAATCTGTGTATTTTTGATCTCACTGAGCTCTCTTGTTCTTATGGTTTGGGCAACATTTCATCGCTGATGTCTCATGTATTGGAAACATATGAATCAACTGTTCTTTGACTGATTGAGATTTTCCTGCGCATCCGCCGAAGTTCTTATCGACACGCCAAAATAAGAACTCGACCCGCTATGGCAATCAAAGATTGCCAGCGGGTATCCCGAAACCTTGTTGCTTCGCATTAAAAGCCCGCTTCGCTCATGCTTTTATTTTGAAACAAGGGCTTACGCTCGCGCGGCGCTCACCTAGGGTGCATAGCCGAGCAGCAAAACGAAGTTTTGCGACC
>CALYAR010000058.1 GCA_944393585.1 uncultured Clostridia bacterium
AAAATAATAAGAAATCCCCCGCTATCGGCAGGGGATTTTACATAAATGGAGGTATTTTATGAAAACACTGATCTGGAATGGTTCACCCCGAAAAAATGGCTCGACTGCCTACCTGATTTCCGAGTTGAAACAGGGATTAAATGGCGAGGTGAGAGTAGTAGACGTGTATCGGGAAGCGATTGAGCCTTGTCTGGACTGCCGCGCCTGCTGGAAGAAGCCGGGATGTGTTCAAAAGGATACAATGCAGGAGTTGTATTCGGACATCATCAACTGTGACAATTTGGTGATCGCGTCGCCAATCTATTTTTCGGAATTAACGGGGCCGCTGTTGTCTGCTTTAAGCCGGCTGCAGATGTTTTATGCGGCCAGGCGTTTTTTAAAAAAGGAATATATCACAAAGACGAAGCGCGGAGCTGTGATTTTATGCGGAGGGGGAGACGGTTCGGCAGAAACAGCCAGGAAAACGGCTTGCTGTCTTCTCAAACACATGAAGGCCGATCCGGCTCATGTTATTGTTTCGCATCATACAGACGTAATGGAAAGCTGGAAGGATTCTGCAGCAATTTCCCAAATCCATTCACTTGCAGCTGAATGGAACCGGTGAGCTTTGGACAACTTTTGTTTTTTGTCCCTTTCTTCCCAGTTTGGAAAGCGTTACAATAGACCATAGAAAAAAGCAGGAAAGGAGACCAAACATGGATCGGAATTCATTTACCAGGTCGATTGTAGAGGGGCTGGTAGATCAATATGTGGAAGAAATCAGGCGCGATCCCAAACGAAGTATACGCAAACTGGTGGATTTGGGAGGACAGTTTGCAAAAGGCCGGTTTCAAAAACAAATCATTGGTTTGATGCAGTCGGTTCTATCGAATGAAAAGAGTCCTTACTATACCTTTGCACAGGAAATTGCGGAGAACACGGATTTAAACAAGCTGAAAACGTTTGGAATCAATGTGGGACTTAACAGCTGGACTGTAGGGGCAAAAACAATTCGAGACAAGGAATTGGAACTGGGGTATAACATTCCGTGGTCGCTGACATTTCACGTAAACGACTTATTATCTTCTTTTCCTCCGGATGATATCCAGCGTCTTGTGAAAGAAGGAAAGGCATGCGGCATCTATACTTATTTGTTCCATTTTACCAATGCAGGTCTGGAAAAGTTCTCCTTTTCAAATTATCATGCTGTAGTAGACAGAAATCCTGACTGTGCTTTCGTGTATTTTTTGCCGCCTGATTTTTTAAAAGGGCAAAAGCAGAATATTTCCGATCTTGGTTCGTTTGCCAATTTGATGGTATCCGTAGACGAAAGCGGTGAGGGCTGGGAGGACGTTCTGCAAATCTGGAAGGAAAACCGCTGCCTGCGAGCGGTTCATCGTTTTTGCAGCACAAAAGAGGATAAAGAGGATATTGTAAGCGACGCCTGGATGAATCGAGTGATATCGGCGGGGGCAAGCTTTGCTTTCTGTTTTACTACCCCTCGGTATCCTGTGGCAGAACGGAAAGAACTCGAATCGTATTTGACAACAATTCGAGCGCAGCAGAAATATCCAGGCTTTCCAATGGATTACTATGCGGATCATCTTTTGATCGATCAAATCATCTCCGATGGTCCCTGCTATTTAGGCATACTGCCGGACGGGACGGTTACCTGTTACGACGGCTGTACAGAACAGGGGACAAAACAGAATATCCTCGGAAAGCCATTGCTGGAAATTTTAAAGAGACATCCGATTTTAGATTAAACTGGCTTGAAATCAATAATCTCAGCCTTTTTGATATGGTGTTTTATTTTGATTTTTGGACAAAATGATAAAAGTGTTCCAAAAAGTAACAATTTCATAAAAATGAGTAAAAAAGAGACTGGATAGTGTTTTTGTCCCGTGCAGAGACAAAAACGATGTTGTATAATCAGCTTAATTCCAATCGGTGTGCTACCAGGTCTGACAAGATAAATCTGGCACATCCGGTTTAAAAAGAAATGGAGGATTTGCGTTGCAATATCATAGTGTAAAAGTACAAGACGTGCTTCAAACTCTTTCAACCGATGAGCAAAAAGGGTTGTCAATCCAAACGGCTGAACAAAAGCTTTTGGAATATGGTGAAAACAAATTAAAAGAAAAAAAGAAGAAAACGACATTTCAGCGATTTCTGGATCAATTTAAAGATGTTATGATCCTGATCTTGATTGCTGCCGCTGTCATTTCGTTTGGTATTGCATGTTATGAAGGCGAGCCAAAGGAATTTTTCGAACCGGCACTGATCCTGTTGATCGTAGTAATCAATGCGGTGATGGGAGTCATGCAGGAAAGCAAAGCCGAAAAAGCATTGGATGCGCTGAAAAACCTGTCTGCGCCTCATGCAAGGGTGATTCGGGACGGGAAAGAACAGGTAATTGACGCTTCTCAATTAGTTCCGGGAGATATCATACGGCTGGAGGCGGGAGATTTTGTTCCTGCCGACGCGAGACTGCTCCGGTCTGTGAGTTTGAAATCCGAAGAATCTGCGCTCACGGGAGAGTCTGTTCCTGCAGAAAAGGATGCACTGGCGGAAATTTCAGAAAATGCACCCTTGGGAGACCGGCATAACATGGTATTTTCCGGCTGCAGCATTACGTATGGTACCGCAACTGCGGTTGTAACTGCTACGGGAATGAATACCGAAATGGGCAAAATCGCCAATCTGCTGGATAACGAATCGGATACGCAGACGCCGCTGCAAAAGAAATTGGCCCAGCTGGGAAAATATCTCGGAATTGTTGCGCTCGCCGCATGTGCCATTATTTTTATTGTGGGTGTGATCAACGGGATCCCGGTTCTGGAAATTTTCATGACGGCAGTTTCCCTGGCCGTTTCCGCAATTCCGGAAGGGCTTCCGGCCATTGTTACGATTGTGCTTTCCATCGGTGTACAGCGGATGGTGAAAAAGAATGCCATTATCCGCAGACTGCCTGCGGTGGAAACCCTGGGAAGCGCGTCAATCATTTGCTCGGATAAAACCGGTACCCTAACGCAGAACCGTATGACGTTAGTGAAAGCCTATGTAGATGAAAACCAGGAATTGGAAGATATTTCTGACCAAAATTCACAGCCTGTCCGGAAACTGCTCCAGTATGCGGCGCTTTGCTGTGATGGTTCTGTAGTATTTCATGGAGAAGAAGAGCAGCACATTGGAGATCCGACGGAAACAGCCATTGTATTGGCCGCCCATCGCAATGGAATGCCGAAAGAAGAGTTAAACCGCAGCTTTCCCCGTTTGGCGGAAATTCCTTTTGATTCCGACCGGAAGTTAATGACGACGGTCAATCAAATTGACGGCAAGAACGTCGTAATTGTGAAGGGCGCGTTTGATATGATGGCGCCCCGCTGTGTGGCCGGAGACGTGGAAGCCGCCCGCAGAATGAACGATTCCATGAGTGCAGACGCATTGCGGGTACTTGCAGTTGCCTGTAAGGAAATTGAAAC
>CALYAR010000059.1 GCA_944393585.1 uncultured Clostridia bacterium
TCTTGCAGGTCCATACCTTGGCTCCTTTCTATTATTCCAAACGAATTGTTTCGATGATTATGGACATATGGTATATACGACTAACATTATAACAGTCCGGTAAAAATTTGCAAGTGAGCGAACGGAGTCAGCTTTGCCAAAACAAAGCATGTTTTCACAATCGCTCCGGGAAAAATCATGAAATAAGAAACCACCACAGTTTTTCTGTGGTGGCTGCAAACTTCGAAACGCTGTGAATCAGCTGCTCCGCTTTTTCTTTCTTTTATAGTATTTGTATCCACAGGATAACCAACTCATTTAAACTTCAGCGAGTACCGGCTTTTCTGCAATGGCAATCTCGCCGTCTATGACGTCCAGTGTGATATGATCATGCGGACGGATCCGGTTTTCCAGAAGCTTTTCCGCCAGAAAGTCCTCGATCTTAGTCTGGATCGCACGCCGGAGCGGACGCGCTCCATATTCCTTCTGATACCCTTCTTCCGCAATGAAATCCAATACCCGGTCTGTAACCTCGATGTGGATGTCGCGTCCGGAGAGCCGGTTCGTCGCCGCCTGGATCAGAAGCTCTGCAATGCGGCGGATATCGCTGCGCGATAAGCGGTGGAAGACGATAATGTCGTCAATCCGGTTCAAAAATTCCGGACGGAACGCCTTTTTCAGCTCGCCCATCACATTTTTGCGGATCGTCTCATAGTCCGATTCCTCCTGCTTTGTGCTGGAATTGACGCCGAAGCCCAGACGGTTCGATTCGTCGATGATGCTGCGCGCGCCGATGTTGCTGGTCATAATGATGACGGTGTTCTTAAAGTCAACCTTCTTGCCGTGCGAATCGGTGAGCTGGCCGTCCTCCAGAATTTGGAGCAGGATGTTGAAGACATCCGGATGGGCTTTCTCAATTTCATCGAACAGCAGTACGCTGTAAGGTTTGCGGCGCACCTTTTCGGTGAGCTGGCCCGCCTCGTCATAGCCGACATAGCCGGGCGGCGATCCAATGAGCTTGGAAACCGAATGCGGTTCCATGAATTCCGACATATCGATTCGGATCAGCGCGTCGGATGAACCGAAGAGCACTTCGGCCAGGGATTTGGAGAGCTCGGTCTTGCCCACACCGGTTGGCCCCAGGAAGATGAAGGAGCCGATCGGACGGTTGGGATCCTTGAGGCCGACCCTGCCCCGGCGGATCGCACGGGAAACGGCGCGCACAGCCTCGTCCTGCCCGATCACACGCTGATGAATGGTGTCCTCCATGTGAAGCAGGCGTTCCCCTTCCTCCTGCGCAATGCGCGAGAGCGGGATTTTCGTCTGGCTGGCAATAATCTCGGCAATGTCTTCCTCGTCGATCTGTTCATTTTTATGCTTATATTCCGTGTTCCATTTTTCTTTGGCACCGTCGAGCTCGGCCTTGCATTGAAGCTCTGCATCGCGGATTTTTGCGGCTGATTCGAAGTCTTGAACGGCAATGGCCTGCTCCTTCTCTTTTTCGTATTCGGCAAGTTTGCGTTCCATTTCTTTCAAATCCCGCGGCGCAGTTACGCTGCGCAGGCGCGCCCGGCTGCCTGCTTCATCGATAAGGTCGATCGCTTTGTCCGGCAGGAAACGGTCGGGGATATAGCGGGCGGAATATTCTGCCGCCGCCCGAAGTGCGCCGTCCGTGATCTTAATTCCATGGTGCGCTTCGTATTTGTCCCGGATGCCGCTTAAGATGCGGATGGTCTCCTCAATGGTCGGCTCTCCGACAATGACCGGCTGGAACCGGCGCTCCAGCGCCGCGTCTTTTTCAATATAGCGGCGGTACTCTCCCAGCGTCGTTGCGCCGATTACTTGGATTTCTCCGCGGGAGAGAGCAGGTTTTAGGATATTGGAAGCGTCAATGGCGCCTTCCGCCGCCCCAGCGCCCACAATGGTGTGCATTTCATCAATGAAGAGGATGATCTTGCCGGAATTTCGGATTTCTTCCATGACTTTTTTCAGGCGCTCTTCGAATTCTCCCCGATATTTCGCGCCGGCTACCATAGCGGACAAATCCAAAGAGACAAGGATTTTATCCTTTAAGGTTTCCGGCACATCGCCGTTGACGATTTTCTGTGCCAGACCTTCCGCTACGGCGGTTTTGCCGACGCCGGGTTCACCGATCAGGCAAGGGTTGTTTTTTGTGCGCCGGGACAGAATCTGAATCAAGCGTTCAATTTCCTCATCGCGGCCAATAACCGGATCCAGCTTCCCCTCCTGGGCCAGCTGATTGAGATTGCGCCCATACTTCATTAAATTTTCGACCTTTTTGTCCGCACTTTTTCCGCCGGGAGCCGCTGCCGTATCCCCGCACAGAGCCGTTATAATTTCTTTATACAGTTTCTGCGGGTCAACCCCCAGATCGATTAAAATTTTAATCGCGACTCCGTCTGCATTTTTTATCAGAGCCAGCAGCAGATGTTCCGTCCCGATGTAGTTGTGTGCGAGCCGGACGGATTCGGCAAAGCTCATTTCTATGACCCGTTTGCTCCGCGGCGTCAAGGGCAGGTCAATCTGAATGGGAAGGGATTCGCCCCGTCCCAAAAGCCGGCCCATGATCTGATATGCCGCTTCATAGGTAACGCCGTATTTATTTAAAAACTTCGCCGCGACGCCGCTCTCCTCCAAAAGAAGGCCAAGCAGGATATGCTCTGTACCCACATAGTTATGCCCTAATTCACAGGCAGTCCGATGGGCGAAGCTCAACGCTTCCTGGGCTTTTCGGGTGAATTTGTTTTCGTACATGTCTCATCATCCTTTCCTTGCATAGCATCCATTGATGGATGATTGGTTAAGAATTGTTTTGCTGACCGCCGGACAACAGGGCTGCCAGCATGTTTTTAAAGAGGCTGCACCGGACGCGGTTGCGTTCCGGCGGCTCGTAGTTTAGGTATTGATCAGCAAGCGGTGTAATAATCAGTGCTGCTTCGCGTTCCGAAAGATAGCTGCGCTTTTGCAGCTCCGCGATTAAGAGCTGTGCATCCTGATAGGAAAGTGAATTTCCGAGTTGCTCCATTACATATGATATATATCCGCTTTTGGGTAAATTCATACGCGTTATCACAATGCACCCGCCTCCGCCGCGGCGGCTTTCTACAATGTATCCGTTTTTCCCGCTGAACCGGGTGGTAATCACATAATTAATCTGGGAGGGGGCGCATCCTACCTGGCTTGCCAGCTCATTGCGCTGAATCTGCGCGCAGCCTCCGCAGTCGGCCAGCGCCTCGCGGATCGCCGCTTCAATCATATCCGATATTTTCACATAACCCGCCTCTTTTCGACTTTGACTTTCTTTGACTTTTAAATTTTATCATATTTTCCTTCGTTTGTAAAGTATATTTTTCAAAAATTTTTTCGCTTTATGGGCAAAGAATTGGTCAGATTGACGAATGGTGCGGACGAAATTATTTTGTACCGTAACTTAGTTTTTTCTCCGAAAAATTTGATTTTTTCTCCGCAAGACGATATAATAGAGAAATAAGGAAACCATTGTAAACAAAAGAGGTGAAATCGCCAAATGAATACAGAAATTACGGATGATGGAGTATATTTATATAAAATGACACCGGATAAAACCGGCAAAATGAAGCAGTATGCCGTTGCCAAATATACGACGCGACCGGCGGAGACGATTGGGAACATGCACATGCACGAGTATATGCAGATTAATTATGTCTATCAGGGCATGGCAAAGCATGTCATTAACCATGAAGAATTTAATATCATTAAGGGTGATATTTTTGTGATACCTCCTTATGTTCCGCATAAAATCACATCCTCAGACAATGGAAAAAGCGCACAGATCATTGAATTTGAATTTATGCCGGAATTTATCAACCAAAATTTCCGTGAAATTCAAAACGCAGAATCGTTTTTGGATTTTGCCTATATTGAGCCTTTTTTGGTCGGGGAAAATTTGGTCAAGCCCAGACTCAATCTGGTTGGAAAAATCCAAATGGATGTAGAGAGTATTTTAAACGAAGTTTTGACGGAGGATCAGGAAAAGAAGCAGGGCTATGAGCTTTTGATCCGATCCCAGCTTTTAAAGCTTTTGATCATTGTCGGGCGGGAATTTACGGTCAATCTGGAGAATTCAAAATCCCGTTCGATCTATGACCGGCACCGGGATTCGATCAACCTGGCAGTTCAGTACATCAACGAAAACTATATGAAGGATTTAAACGTAGAGGACGTGGCAAAGAAATTTTTGCTATCCTCTTCGTATTTCAGTTATTTGTTTAAGAGCATAACCTCCAAAACCTTTACGGAATATTTGGTGGGGCTTCGGATTTCAAAGGCGCTGGAGCTTTTGAAAAACACCAACGATAAGGTAGTGGACATCTGTTACAGCGTTGGATTTAATAACATTAACCATTTTAACCGCATGTTTAAGCAAAACATAGGCATGTCGCCTTTGGCATATCGCAAATCAAATTGATGGGAGGGAAATGAAATGGCAAATCAGGAGATGGAGCGGGCGGCCGAAACAAGCCTTGGTGCAGGCGAGGCTGCAAAATCAAATACGCCGCTGCTTCGCATGAAGGACAACCCCAACGACGGGCTTCCGTTTTTTATCCGCAAATACCAGCTTACCGACAACGGCCCCGTTCATATGCATGAGTACATGCAGATTAACTACATCTATAAGGGCAAGGCCAGACATATGATCAACGGCACGGAATTTAATGTCATGAAAGGGGATATTTTTGTCATTCCCCCTTATGTACCGCATTTGATTACGCCGGAACCCGGCGAGCGGGCGGAAATTTATGAATTTGAGTTTATGCCGGAATTTATTAACCAGAACTTTAAAGAATTTAAAAACGCGGAATCATTTCTGGATTTTGCCTACATTGAACCGTTTCTGGTTTCCGAAAATTTAGTCAAGCCTAGACTGAATCTGGTGGGGAAAGTCCAGGTTGAGGTAGAAGCGGATTTAAACAGCTGCCTGAAGGAATATATGGAAAAAAAACCAGGCTTTGTCCTTTTGATCAAATCGCTTTTATTAAAAATTCTGGTCGTTGTGGGGCGTGAATTTACGACGTATCTGGAAAATTCCAAATCCCGTTCAATCTATGACCGGCACCGCGACGCCATTATGGGCGCGATTCAGTACATTGAGGAGAATTTCCGCAACGATTTGAGCGTGGACGAAGTGGCGCGCCAGTATATGCTGTCGCCGTCGTATTTCAGCTATCTGTTTAAGAGCATTACCTCGAAAACCTTTACCGAATATTTAAACGGACTGCGGATATCCTGTGCACTGGAGCTGTTAAAGAAGACAGATAAGCGTGTGCTGGAAATCTGTTATGAAGTCGGCTTTAACAACGTGAATCACTTTAACCGGATGTTTAAACAGTATGTGGGGATGTCACCGGTTGTATACCGAAAAAGCCAGTAAGGGTGAGACGGCAGGAAATAGCGGCGCTCTTGGATCAATGGCAGTAAAAGAGTTTGAAAGGCACCTTCTGCATGGCTGTATGAACGGCCGCCTGCGTGGAAACACTAATGGAAAATCCGCGAATTCACATCCGCATAGCCCTGTCCAGGGCAGATTGGAGACGAAAACAACATGGAACGCAAAGAAAAAATTTATCAATTTCTGGTGCATTGCGACGTTCCGCTGACAGAGGCGGAAATTATGGCTATGCTTGAGGTTCCGGCGTGTGACCGCGATATTTTTTGCGGCTACTTGAACGAATTGTGCAGCGAAGGGAAAATCATGAAAACCAAGCGCGGACGCTATGCGGCCAGTGAAAAGATGGGCTATGTAGCGGGAACCTTGTCCATCAGCGAAAAAGGGTTTGGCTTTGTCATTCCGCTGGAAGAGGGCTTGGAGGACATCTTTATTGCCGCTTCGGATCTGGGCGGAGCGATGCACAAAGACAAGGTTTTAGCGCGCATTACCCGCCGGCCGCGGGGCGGGCGCTGCGAGGGAGAGATTTATCAGGTAATCTCCCGCGGGTATTCCAGCATTGTCGGCCGGTATGAAAAAGAGGACGGCTTTGGTTTTGTAACGCCGGATGAGAAGCGGATCAATTTTGACATTTTTATACCAGAACACCTTTCCTTTGGTGCGCAGACCGGAGAAAAGGTCGTTGTTACCATTGTGCGCTATCCGGAGAGCAACCGAAATCCCGAGGGGGAGATCATTGAACGGCTGGGGTTTGCAGGCGAACCCGGAATCGACGTTCTTTCGGTCATCCGCCGCTTTGGGCTCAAGGATGAGTTTGATCCGGAAACTCTGGAGGCTGCTCAGGCAGTGCCGGGCACGATAACAGAGTCGGATCTGGCGGGCCGGAGAGATTTTCGTGACGAGACGGTTATCACCATCGACGGAGACGATTCCAAGGATTTGGACGATGCAGTTTCCATTCGGCTTTTGGACAGTGGGCATTATGAACTCGGTGTGCACATTGCAGACGTGGCCCATTATGTCCGTGCGGGATCGGCGCTGGACCGGGAGGCTTTTGCGCGGGGAAACAGCGTTTATCTGGCCGACCGTGTTATCCCCATGCTGCCGGTAGAGCTGTCCAACGGAATCTGCAGTTTAAATCCGCATGTTGACCGTTTGACACTGTCAGTTGTTATGGAGATCGACCAAAACGGAACCGTCGTCGACCACGAATTATGCGAAAGCGTTATTTGTTCTTCCGAACGAATGACATACCGGAACGTAACAAAAATTTTGCAGCACGAAGACTCTGAGATTGAGGAGCGTTACCGTCATATTGAAAAAGATTTAAATCTAATGCTGGATCTCGCTTTGATTCTGCGGAAAAAGCGGGTTCGCCGCGGTGCGGTGGATTTTGATTTTCCAGAAGCAAAAGCAGTTTTAAATGAGAAAGGGGAACCGACTGCGATTGAAAAGTATGAGATTACAGTGTCAAACCGGATCATCGAAGAGTTTATGCTTGTCTGCAATGAAACGGTAGCGCAGTCGGCTTTTTGGCGGGGACTTCCCTTTGTGTACCGAATCCATGAAAAGCCGTCCGAGGATAAGGTGGCCGCGTTTGAATTGTTTTTGCATAACTTCGGCTTTTCGCTGAGGCGTCCGCGCGGAGATATCGAAGCCATGGCATTCCAGCGGGTCATGAACAAAGTCCGCGGCACCGTGTTGGAACGGGTGATTTCTACGGCTATGCTGCGCTCTATGATGAAGGCAATTTACAGTCCCAGAAACGAGGGTCATTTTGCCTTAGCTGCCAAATACTATACGCATTTTACATCCCCGATCCGTCGGTACCCGGATCTCTGCATTCACCGGATTTTGAAGATGGCTCTGCACGGTGAGCTGAATGAGGCGGCGGAAGAAAAGCTAAAATCCTTTGTTTCGGAAGCGGCCGAACATTCCTCGGAGTGTGAAAGGACAGCGGAGGATGCAGAACGCGAAGTCTTTAAGCTCAAGGCCGCAGAGTATATGAAGAACCACATCGGCGAGGAATTTGACGGAATCATTTCTTCCGTCACCAATTTTGGCATGTTTGTGGAACTGGAAAATACGATTGAAGGACTGATACGCATTGTCAACCTGGATGATGATTACTATATTTACGATGAACAGCGTCTGACGCTCACCGGCGAACACTCCAGAAAAACTTATCGAATAGGCGACGTTGTGCGCGTTCTGCTGGTCGGTGCAGACGAACAGACGCGGCAGATCGATTTCGTTTTGAGCACCGCCGCCCCGAAAACGATTGATGCGGAGCTCTACCGGCACCAAAATCCTGACGAAGTGATTGTTCCCTATGCCAGAGCGGAAAAGAATACAGGAACAAAGAAGAAAGGAAAGGGGAATAAAGGCGCCTCCAAGGGACAGCGCCGCAGCAGAAAAAAGAAGCATTAGGCTGCTGTTTTATAATGCCGCAGACCTATGAAATAAAAAGACCAGCTGTATAGGCTCTTCCAAAGCATCGGAGCGCCGTGTTACAGCTGGATTTTTTTATTCATGAAGCGTTTCTTTGAGGAAATTTTTCAGCTTTCCAAAGGTCTCTTCACTGATAACATGCTCAATCCGGCAGGCATCCTGTTCCGCAACCTCTTCCGATACGCCGATTTGAACCAGAAAATGATTCAAAAACCGATGACGCTCATAGATGGTATCGGCAATTTTCCGGCCCGATTCGGTTAAATGCAGCAGACCGTTCTTTTCCATTACGATATGACCGGCATTTTTCAGTATTGTCATCGCCCGGCTGACGCTCGGTTTCGTAAACCCCAGAAACGACGCTACGTCGATGGAGCGGACATTTCCGTTGCGCTCTCCGAGGATTAAAATCGCCTCGAGATAATTTTCTCCGGATTCTTGTATTTTCATGAAAGCAGCCCCTCTCATTTGTAGTTGCAGCAAAATAGACCGCTATTCCCTGCTAAGCGGTTTGATGTTTCCCAAATACATGTTGTTTTTTGCACAGGGATTTTAATATTAATCTTCATTTTACCATATTTTATATCTGACCGCAAGGGAAAGAAGGATAACTTTTACTGTATTTCAGTTTTGTGACAAGCATATGTCTTTTTGTAGCAAAATCTTAATAAAATGGTAACAGGAATCCGGTTTACAGGTCCGCTTAAAATGGAGTATAATGAAAAACGATTGGTATGGGATGCCGGACGGCTGCCGGCGGTCATGGGATCGGACTGATACTATATACACATGTTAACCGTGTTGGGTCCAAGGTTTGGCTGTTTTTTTTAATTTCGGATTATACTGAATAAGAGCCGTTTTCCAGCAGAAAAGCCGCTTTCGGTGATGGAAAATGGGGGTACATATTGATTACTGGCCTGGACTGTTGGCAAAACACAAAAAGGAGTACTATGAAAAAAAAGCTTTTATCTCTCGGCTTGGCATTCGCCATGATGGGGACTGTTTTTGTGTCCCCCGCGTCCGCTTTCAGCTATGTATATGAAGGCGTCGAAGAAGAAATTATCACGCGCGGTGTGGTGAACCGCAATTATCAGATTTTGATGGAAGATGGTTATCTGGTCAACATCAATATGCTGGAGGCGGATTTGACCGATCCGGCACTGACTCTGGAGGTATTAAACGATCCGCGCGGATTATCCTACCGCAGCAGTACGAAAAATATTGTAGAGTCCAACGAAGGCGCCATTGCCGGTGTTAACGGCGATTTTTTTGCATATCAAAAGGATGCGGACCGGGCCAGCAGCGTTGGTACGATCATCCAGGACGGAGAACTCCTGGGAACGCCTTCATATGAAGAAGGGACTGCTACGTTTGGGATTGACGCGGGAGACGGTTCGTTTATTTTAGATTATTTTACGCCGAATATTGTCTTAACGGCTCCTTCCGGTGCCACTGCAAAGGTGGCTTATGTGAATAAGTTTAATTCTTTGGAAAAAATATCGATGTATACAGAGGCGTTCGGTGAATATGCCCAGGACGGGGCACTGTTTCAGATGGCAGTTGTCGACGGCGTGGTGACCGAAATTTCCCGGGAAACCACAGGCATGAAAATTCCGGAGGGCGGTTATGTTCTGTCCGTCCTGACAGACTGGGATCCGTTTTTAGCGAACAATTTCCAAGTCGGGTCAACCGTCGGGCTTCAGATGGGGCTGGAATTCTACGATGTGAGCCAGATTGAAATGGCCATTGGAGGCGGCAGTATCCTGGTCAGAAACGGTGTTGTGCAGACCAGCTTCACACACGATATCCAGCAGAGTGCTACGGCTCGGACCGCTGTCGGGGTCAATCAGGACGGCACAAAAGTTTATTTGATCACGGTAGACAGCAACACCTCTGCCAGCCGCGGGCTGCGGCTCAAGACGCTGGGAGAATTTCTAGCGTCGAAAGGGGTTTATAACGCAATCAACTTAGACGGCGGCGGCTCTACTACCATGGTGGCAAAGAACTTTGCGACCGGAGAAGTAGAACTGAAAAATACGCCTTCTGACGGCTCAATGCGTTATGTTTCCAATGCGGTTGGGATTGTGAGCACAGCAGCGCCGCAGGGAGTTGTATCTCATTTGACCGTTGAATCCGAGTATGAGCAGGCGATGACCGGGGTCGAAATTCCTCTGACGGTTACTGCCACGGATGAATATTATTATCCGGTTGAATTGACTGGCGCCAATGCAGTCACGTACACGGTCAGCGGCGTGGAGGGTACGGTTGTAAACGGTGTATTCACTGCGACAACCAACGGCACCGCACATATTACAGCGACTGCGGGAGGAGTTTCGGCCTCCTGCGATATTGAGATCAACAACGATGCCGCTGTACTGCACTTTGAGCCGCGTGTAATTTCCATGCAGCCAGGCGATGTCAGTCCGCTTTGTTTTGTTGCCACTATGCGCAGCGGCGACAGCTTTTCTGTTCCGCTCAGCCGGCTGGATTTCACGCAGAGCACACAAGGCGTGATCAGCATCGGAAACAATGAAGTGAAGGCTGTTTCAAACGGAACCACTCTGCTTACCGCTCAGCTTGAAAACGGAGCAACTGCTTATGCCCTGATCCAGGTGGGGAGTGTGGCAGAAGAAGAGCCGCCGGCCGATATTGCGGGCCGCGACAGTATGAACCGGACGGGACAGGATGCGCTGGAAAATGCCGCGCTGCGCGTTAATGTCGTAGCGGGAATGAAAAGCAAACAGACCTTGTTTGACAACGTGTTCAACCAGCAGTTAGCTTCCTATGTAAATCAGAATGCAAATGCTTCTATCTTTACCGGGGCTTATATCGATCAGGCAACAGCGGAGGCGGACGCTCAAAAGGCTATGTTCGCTAGTTCCGCAGAACTTTATACGGCCGCCCAAAGTTCATTCATGACTCTCACAACCTCAGAAGAAGGAGTCAATTCAGCAAAGGGAATGGCTGATTTCACAAAAAACCTAAAAGACCTTGCCTATGAGAAAAATATTTTTGTGTTTGTCAATAACGATCCGAGGACATTCGAGAACTCTGTACATAAATCCATCGTAGTCGGTGCGCTGGAGCAGAAGGCGGCGCAAGGGAAAAATGTTTTTGTTATTTATCCCGGCTATGGAACGACACAAACCTGCGTAGAAAACGGTGTTCATTATATGACGCTGTCGCAGACCCCGTCGGCCATGGACGCTTCCAATTTCCTCGAGATGTCGCAGTCCATTCAGTATTTAAGCATTGAAATCGCGCAGGATGGAACTCCGACATACCGTTACGTATCACCGTTTGCCAAGTAATACGGTACAGGATGATAAAAAGGAACAGGTAATCTGTTCCTTTTTTATTGCGCCGCTGCGCGGCAGGGAGAAAAAGAAGCCCCGCTTAATTGCCATGTTTGCAAATTTTAATGGCAGGATAAAATGGCGTTAAAAACAATCCGGGCCAGACAACAAAGAAAAGATGAACATAAGATGAAGAATTATGAAAAACCAGTAAAAGAGTTTGTAAAAACAATCGAAAAGTATTGACACTATCGGGTTTGTCTGATAAAATAAGTTAGTCTATTCATGGTATCGTGAGATAGGTCTGTAGT
>CALYAR010000060.1 GCA_944393585.1 uncultured Clostridia bacterium
GTTGCAGGGGACGCTGTAATAATTAGAATTTGTCTTTCACTTTAAATTACCTTTTCTCATGTAACAATTCACAAATATAGACATGAATTGTGGTAAGATTTACTTTTCTTTGCCGATTCTTTTTAAACCTGTTGTTTTTTTAACTAAAAATCGATATAATAGAAAAATAGTGTTATCTGTTGGCAAAGATTCAAAAGGAGGGGGGATATATGGGATTATTTCGTGATTTGAAGTATGATATTCGGGCAATTTTGGAACGAGATCCGGCAGCGCGGAATTCGGCTGAAGTTTTTTTCCTTTATTCCGGATTTCACGCTCTGATTTATCATCGGATTGCGCAGTGGTTTTACCGCCATCATATGAAATTTATCGCCCGTTTCTCCTCTCAGTTGTGTAAATTTTTGACCGGAATAGAGATTCACCCTGCCGCAAAGATCGGACGGGGGTTATTCATCGATCACGGAATGGGGGTTGTGATTGGTGAAACAGCGGAAATCGGAAATGACTGTACGATTTATCAGGGGGCGACTTTAGGCGGTACCGGAAAAGAAGAGGGAAAGCGGCATCCCACTTTAGGAAATAATGTGATGATCGGTGCAGGCGCTAAGGTTCTTGGCCCTTTTACCGTAGGAGATCATTCCAAAGTAGCCGCCGGCGCAGTGGTCCTCACTGAAATCCCTCCCCATTCGACCTGCGCAGGCGTTCCGGCGCGTATTGTACGTCAAAACAACAAAAAAGTATGTGAAGAATTGGACCAGATTCATATTCCCGATCCTGTCTCGATGGAGTTCTGTAAGCTCACGGCTCGAATCGAGGCATTGGAGAAAGAGATACAGATTTTAAGAGCGAAAGGAGAACCTCCGAATGAGAATTTATAACAGCCTTACCCGGCAAAAGGAAGAATTTATTCCTCTTGATGCAAATGAAATTAAAATATATGTCTGCGGACCTACTGTCTATAATTATATTCATATTGGAAATGCCCGTCCGTTAATTGTTTTTGATACATTGCGGCGCTATCTGAAATATTTGGGATATAACGTAAAATATGTACAGAATTTTACAGATGTAGACGACAAAATGATCAATCGGGCAAATCAGGAAGGTATTACAGTAAAAGAATTGGCCGACCGTTATATCGCCGAATATCAGACCGATGCCAGGGCTCTTAATGTTTTGGAAGCCGATATTCATCCCAAAGCTACGGAAAACATCGATGCTATTATCGAGCTAGTGTCCAAATTAATTGAAAAGGGCTATGCCTATGAATCCAACGGCGACGTCTATTTCAGTGCAAAAGCTGATGTCAATTATGGAAAACTATCCCATCAGCCGCTGGAGGATCTGGAAGCAGGAGCGCGGATTGACGTGAGTGAACAAAAACGAGATCCAATGGATTTTGCTCTTTGGAAGGCGCAAAAACCCGGAGAACCAGCTTGGGAAAGCCCCTGGGGAATGGGCCGTCCCGGTTGGCATATTGAGTGTTCCGCAATGGCAAACCGTTATCTCGGTACAACAATAGACATCCACGGCGGTGGACAGGATTTGATCTTTCCCCATCACGAAAATGAGGTAGCACAAAGCGAATGTGCCAACGGCGCTCCTCTTGCGCGGTATTGGATGCACAACGGGTATATTAATGTTGACAACCGAAAAATGAGCAAATCTCTAAACAACTTTTTTACAGTACGTGAAGTATCTCAGGAATTTGATTATGAAGTCATCCGGTTTTTCATGCTTTCTGCACAATACCGGAGTCCTGTCAACTTCTCCAAAGAGCTGATGGAACAAGCGAAAAATGCTCTCGACCGGTTGTACAACTGTCTTTTAAGTTTGGAATTTATGGCCGAAAACTCTGATGTAGAAGAAGCTTCTGAGCACGAGAAGGAGTTATTTCGTCCGATTGCCGCATTGGAAAATGATTTTCGCGCAGCAATGGACGATGACCTGAACACGGCGAACGCCATCGCAGTACTGTTTGATATGGTAAAAGCCATCAATACTGCTTTTCATGAAAATGAGCCGCATTCGAGAGAAATTCTAAACCAGTGCAGCGAACTTTTGAAAAAATTAGGCGGCGTACTTGGCATTCTGAATAAGCAAGTTTCCACCTCCCCGGATGCGGAAATTGAACAGTTAATTGAACAGCGGCAAGCAGCGCGAAAAAATAAAGATTGGGCAACAGCAGACGCTATTCGGGACCGCCTTGCTTCCATGGATATTATTTTAGAAGATACTCCGCTGGGCGTAAAATGGAAAAGAAAATAGCCAAACGGCTTACGAAAGAAGAGCGAATATGTTTCAAAGTATAGACAAAATTGAGAACCCTTCTCTCCTGCCCCCTCTTACTTTGGCAATCGTTGGAGACTCGGTTTATGACCTATATTTTAAAAATAGGCTGATTGCATTAAAAACGATGCCTTGCGGCCGCATTCATACCCTTGCCATTGGATATGTTCGTGCTTCGGCTCAATCGGATGCGATCCGCATCCTGGAACCAGAGCTTACTGAAGAGGAAACGGCAGTGTATCACAGAGGGCGCAATGCCAAGCCTTCCAGTGTACCAAAGCATGCAGATATTTCGGAGTATCACCGGGCGACTGGATTGGAAGCATTAATTGGATATTTGTATTTGAAGGGCGACGAGAATCGCCTGGACTATTTACTCGACCGCATTTATCAAATCCTGACAGATCAAAAAATGCAGGAGATATAGGGAGATAGGAAGAGCTTATCACCGTCGTTTTAAAAATTCGGTGTAAGGAATCATTTACTGCTTACAGTTAAGGCTGGTTTAAATTTCAAATTCAGATTTATTTAGCCTGCTTTGCATGGAAAGGATGGCGCTTGGATGGTCCGTCTGTTGAGCGTTATCCTTTCTTCCAATCTGTTTTCCCAGGGACGGAATGGATATTCCGTCCTGTTTTTAATTTTTCCATTTTATTCTGTCTGAGAGAATCATTTTAATTGCGAATACACGAAAGTGGACAGAATAGCAAAAACTATACTTTGAATCTTAGGCCGCAGTCCTTGCAAATCCTGCGGGCGCAATTTCACATGACTATTTTTAATTCTTTTTTTTGTCAGCAATTAATGCAATGTACTGACCAATTCTTAAAATATTTCTTGAATTTCCTGCTTGTTTTTTCCAAACATGCTTGACAGCCGGTAGGAAATAGACTAAAATAAAGTTACCTTAAAAACAGGAGATGACAAAATGGCAGAAAATAACGAAGAATACACACCGGAGATTATTTCGCTCTATGAAGAGGATGGCACAGAAGTCAAGTTTGAACATCTGGATACCTTTGAGTTAAATGGTAATATCTACATTGTTTTACTGGAAGCAGATATTCCGGACAACGAAGACGTCGTTATTTTCAAAGTTGTAACCGACGAAAAAGGCGAAGAGCTTTTCTCTGTCATTGAAGATGATGAAGAACTGGAGAATGCTTACAATGAGTTTATGTTCCGGTATGAGGATATGATCTTTGCCGAAGATGATGAGGAATAAATTTTTGCCTATTTAATCCTCTCATAAGTTTTAGATTAGCAATAAAAACTTTAATAAATTACAGAAAAATGCACAAAATAATCTTATCCCTGCTATGTTAGTTAGAAGCCGATTATATTTAACCAACATCTTTTTAAACGGGTTTGCGCCTCGCGGCGTAGCATATAAGCCCCCCGCCCTTCGGGGTGACGCCAGGGGACATATAAAGCGCTTCGGAGCTTACCCACCTGCTCACGCAGGTTAAAATAGAAGCTTTCGACGGCGGTGCGGGGTATAAGATTTTGAAACAGAACAGGCCGGGATTTTCCCGGCCTGTTTTTCGTCTCACTGCTTATTTCTATAAAATCCACATCAGATCCATGATTTTCAATTAACAGATACAAAGATACCCTTCTTTTTTCATAAAGATCCAGCTGTGATTTTCGGATACAACGATTATAACTCCTTTTTTTGAAAAATTGCCCCTGATATTGCATAAGAGATCAGAAACAATGCGGCTCCTCCCAAAGGCAGAATCCAGTTAAGCGATGAAAGTATCTTATCAAGATAAGGAGCCGTCATCTCATCTGAATTTCCATTTCCTATAATGGAAACCAAAATGGCCGGCAGTATGGCAACGACAATCACAATAAAACGCGCTTTATTGATGCCAAACTGGTACACAAAGGGTAAAAGGATCGATACAAAGATCAAACACCCTCCCATCATGATCCATGCTTCGTTCATTGCCTGGCTCGCTTCTGCCCAACCGCCTCCATACCTGAATGCAACCGCGATTCCGTCTGCCATGATTAATATGGTTCCGGCTAAAACAATCAGCAGGAAAAACAAATAGCGGGCTAATACGATTTTTCTGCGCGGTACGGGCAGTCCAACGCAGTAGGGATCCCATTTTGCCTGCAGATCCAGAGCAAACAAATTGACAATCCACATGATGGAAAACAACGTGATAAATACCGTTAAAAAATTGGACGAAGCTTTAAAAAAGCTTACAACAATTCCAATCACATAAACAGCCAGAATGATTTTGGCGTTTTTCCAAAACAAAAGAAAATCTTTTATCATAAGCCCCTTCATACTTCCTGTCCCCTCCTGATAAATACCATAATATCTTCAATCTGCGCCGGTTCCACCAATAAATCCGGATATTTGCGCTTCATCTGCATCCGGTCACGCACCAAGGCCTCACAATTGAGACTCGTTGATTTTTTTCCGATAATATCCCTGTCATCCACTTTTCGGAATGCTTCCCGACCGCCTTTTATAATTCCATAGTGATCCAAAATTGTATCTTTTTCCTCACTGAGCACAATGCTGCCGTTATCAATGAATGTGATATAATCGCATATCTTTTCCAGATCGCTGGTAATATGTGAGGATAAAAGAACCCCATGCTCTTCCTCCTGGATAAAGTCCATAAACAGATCCAGTATTTCACTGCGGACAATCGGGTCCAGTCCCGAAGTCGGTTCATCCATGATTAACAGCTTTGCGTGATGAGACAGTGCCGCCGCAATGGAGAGCTTCATTTTCATTCCCCGCGAATAGTCCTTAATTTTCTTTTGAACTGGAATACGAAAACGGTCCAGATAAGAAAAAAACTGTTTCCGCTCAAAATTCGGATAGATACCGTTCAAAATTGCGGCAACGTCTTTTGCATGAAAAGCATCGTGAAAACTGCAGTCGTCCATTACTAACCCAATCTCCTGCTTGATCTCCTGTTCCCGCTTGATATTGTCCTTTCCAAATACCCGGATTTCACCGCTGTCCCGGCGAATTATATTTAAAATCAATTTGATCGTCGTGCTTTTGCCTGCGCCATTAGCCCCTACAAATCCCATAATACTGCCTTTGGGAAGCGCAAAGGTTACATGGTTTAAGGAAAAATCCCGATAGCTTTTTTCCACATTGATTACCTCAATCATGTTTTCCATTTTTATTCCCCCTCATATAGGATATTTAAAACTTCTATCATTTCCTCTTTGGTAATTCCGCTTTCCTTCGCGCAATCCACCGCCTTGGAAAGATAAGATTCTACCTTTTTTCGCTGTTCTTCCCGAATGAGTTCTACATTTCTTTTCGCTACAAACGTGCCTTTTCCCGCAACGGAGACCAAGTATCCCTCCCGTTCCAATTCTTCATAGGCTCTTTTGGTCGTAATGACGCTGATGCGGAGTTCCTTGGCCAAAAAGCGCATCGACGGCACGAGTTCTCCTTCCTTGAGTTCATTTTGGATAATCAGGCTCTTCATTTGGGCAATAATTTGCTCATAGATCGGCCTTCCATCCGAGTTGCTGATTACGATATCCATGGAATCCTCCTTTGCGCAAATAGGATACTGGAAAATTTGTTTTCCATATCGTACTGAATCCAGATAAATTATATACTGTATATAAACAATATATACAGTATACCTATTTTTCTAATTTGTCAATAGGCTTTTTGCAATTTTATTAAAAAGAGATACGGATTTCTGGTTTTTTCTGGAAACGCGCCGGTAAAATTGATTTTTAACTCCATCTGTGATACACTTAAAAAATAAAGTCTAAGCTGCTTTTTCCCGCTGTTTTCTTGCAGCTCAATGTACCGTTGAGCGGCTGTTGATCCGCTCAAGGACTGGTTGCTGGATTTTGATCCTGTTTTTTTCTATGATTAAAACTAAGAGGGGCCCCTCAAAATCAAAATGAAAGAAGGATGTTTTATGATTTTTGATTCCATTCAAATTGGCAGAACGATTTCAAAACTTCGCAGAGAAAAAAACATGACGCAATTAGAACTCGCTGACCGGTTGAATATCAGCTATCAGGCCATTTCCAACTGGGAACGCGGAATTTCCATGCCGGATCTGTCCAATCTGTCAGAACTGTCTGAACTATGGGACGTCAGCATCGATGAAATACTCGGAAACTCCCGCGCTGGAAAAATTCTCTCTTCCATTTCGGAACAGAGGACGGAAGAAATTACGCCCCAGGAACTGGAGAAAGCCGCTCCCTTTTTAAAGCCGGATC
>CALYAR010000061.1 GCA_944393585.1 uncultured Clostridia bacterium
ATTCCAAAAATTCCATTTGTCGAAGGGCCGTGTCAATGATTTGATGAGCAAGCTCTTCTTTCCGCATTTGCGGCATGGGACGGCAGAAATCTTTGGTAATCAAGGTGACTTCATTGGTATCCGCCTGAAAACCGGCTCCTTCTGTCTTGACATTGTTGGCGACAATCATATCAACCTTTTTGGAATACAGCTTGCGTTTGGCATTTTCCTCCAGATTTTGCGTTTCAGCGGCAAATCCGCAGATAAATTGTCCGCTCCTTCGGTTTTCTCCCAAATATTTCAAAATATCATCGGTTCGTTCCAGTTCCAAAACAAGATTTCCATCGCCCTTTTTAATCTTTTCCCCTTCTGTTTTTTGAGGACGGTAGTCCGCCGGTGCAGCAGCCTTAAAAATGAAATCGCAGTTGGAATAGTGCTCTTTAACGGCTTCAAACATTTCCTTTTCGCTCCGGATCCGGACAACCTGGACAAAACGCGGAGGCTCTGCGCTGGTGGGGCCGGTGACGAGAGTAACGTCGGCGCCGCGGAGCATGGCGGCTTTTGCAATGGCATAGCCCATTTTGCCGGAGGAGCGGTTGGTCAGATAGCGGACCGGGTCGAGATCTTCCTGTGTCGGGCCGGCGGTGACCAGGATTTTTTTCCCTCTCAAATCCTTTTCACAGGCAATCTCCCGCTCAATATAAGAGAGCAGGACGTCCGGTTCGGGCATTTTTCCTTCCCCAACATCCTTGCAGGCAAGCATCCCGGTTGCCGGCGGGATGACTTCAAAGTCAAACGATTTGAGCAGGTCTATATTGGTCTGCACGATGGGATTTCGGTACATATTGGTATTCATTGCAGGCGCAATCATTTTTTTGCAGGTGCAGGCAAGCAGGGTGGTCGTCAGCATGTCATCTGCAATCCCGCAGGCGCATTTGGCAATCACGTCTGCGCTGGCCGGCGCAATGAGAAACAAATCAGCCCGTTTGGCCAGGGATACATGATGGACGTCATAATTAAAATTGCGGTCAAATGTATCCGTGATGCAGCGGTTGTTGGTCAAGGTTTCAAAGGTAAGCGGGGCAATGAATTCCGTTGCATTTTTTGTCATGATGACGTGAACATCACAGCGCTGCTTTGCCAATGCGCTGGCCACATATGCCATTTTATAGGCAGCAATGCTGCCTGTAATCCCCAATATTACGGTTTTTCCTTCGAGCATTCCGATCTTCCTTTCTCAGCGGCGTTTTGCCGTTTTTTTCATTTTACCAAATAGCCGGACAGTTCCTTTGGTATTATCATAGCGTATTCTGTCCGGAAACACAAGAGATAGCAAACGTCTGCTTTGTGCCTGCAGCCGGTAAATTTTTCATCTGCCTCATTTAAAAGCCATCGGGAATATCGAGTGTGATCCGCGCGGCGGCTTTACGGCAAAGATAATTTTTCTAGTTTGCTGGTAAAATTTTATCATATTGGGCATGCTTTTTCAAGGAAGGAATTTGAAGCAGAATATGACGGAAAATCGCTCTGGAGCGGTGTTTGATTGACAAAATCAACGTTTTGTAGTAGTATGATACTGTTTTGTATTTTTATATTTTTGTGCTTTTGTAGATAGAGATAATTGATAAAGGTGTAGACAGGGATAATTGATATAGGTGATGAGATTGAACAAAAACAAGGCATATGACAACAACAGCATATCCATGCTCAAGGGCGCGGACCGCGTGCGGTTAAAGCCATCCGTTATTTTTGGGTCGGACGGGCTATCGGGCTGCGAACACGCTATGTTCGAAATTTTATCCAATTCCATTGATGAAGCGCGCGAGGGCTTCGGCAATGTGATTGAGGTAACGCGTTACCGGGACAAATCCATCCGGATTCAGGACTACGGCCGCGGGATCCCTCTGGACTATAACGAAAAAGAGCAGCGCTATAACTGGGAGCTGGTCTATTGTGAGCTGTACGCGGGCGGAAAATACAACAACAATTCCGATTCCAGCTATGAATACAGCTTGGGGTTAAACGGCCTCGGCGCATGTGCGACGCAGTATGCCTCTGAATATATGGACGTGCAGGTGTTTGCAGACGGGTATGAGTATAAGCTGCACTTTGAAAAGGGAGAAAACATCGGCGGCCTTTCCAAGACCCCTGCAAAATACAAGCATACCGGTACCATGCAGCACTGGCGGCCGGATCTTGATGTATTCACCGATATTGACATTTCCCTCGAATATTACCAGACCACGCTGCGCAAACAGGCGGTGGTGAATGCAGGAATCCGCTTTGTGCTCTACAATGAGACGGAAAACGGGATGGAGACCTATGAATACTGCTATCCCAACGGCATTGCGGATTATGTGAAGGAACTGGCGGCAGAGAAAAACTTCACCGATATTGTCATGCGGGAAACGCAGACGCGCGGACGCGACCGGGCGGACAAGCCGGAGTACAAGGTAAAAATCCAGGCCGCGTTTTGCTTTAACAATGAAGTACCGCTATTGGAATATTACCACAATTCCAGCTTTTTGGAGCACGGCGGTTCCCCGGACAAAGCTGCTAAGAGCGCTTTTGTGTCTGCCATTGATGCGTATCTCAAACAAAACGGCAAATACAATAAGGGCGAAAGCAAAATTACCTTCGGCGACATTGCCGACAGCTTAATGCTGGTCATCAATTCCTTTTCTACCATTACAAGCTACGAAAACCAGACGAAAAAGGCCATTACCAATACCTTTATTCAGAAGGCTATTACCGAATTTTTAAAGCATGAGCTGGAAATCTTCCTGATTGAAAACAGGGAGCAGGCGGAAAAAATTGCCGCGCAGGTATTGGTCAACAAACGCAGCCGCGAAAGTGCGGAAAAGGCGCGCATCAGCGTGAAAAAGAAACTGACCGGTTCCATGGACGTGACCAACCGGGTGCAGAAATTTGTGGACTGCCGGACCAAGGACAAGTCCCGCCGCGAAGTCTATATCGTAGAGGGAGACTCGGCGCTGGGTTCCTGCAAGCAGGGACGCGATGCGGAGTTTCAGGCGATCATCCCGCTTCGGGGCAAGATTTTAAACTGTCTGAAAGCGGACTACAGCAAAATTTTTAAAAATGACGTTATCATGGACTTAATGCGCGTGTTGGGCTGCGGCGTGGAAATTACCACCAAACACAATACCAATTTGAATTCCTTTGATTTAGAGCAGCTGCGCTGGAATAAGGTCATTATCTGCACCGATGCCGATGTGGACGGCTACCATATCCGCACGGAGATTCTGGCCATGCTTTACCGGCTGGTGCCAAAAATCATCGAGGAAGGAAAGGTGTTTATCGCGGAGTCGCCGCTCTATGAAATTCAGGCGAAGAAAAAGACGTATTTTGCCTATACCGAAAATGAGAAGAACGAGATCCTATCCAGACTGAAGGATTCCAAATATACCGTTCAGCGTTCCAAGGGACTGGGCGAGAACGAACCGGAAATGATGTGGGAGACGACGATGAACCCGGAGACCCGCCACCTCATTCAGGTTATGATTGAAGACGCGAAAGCGGCCTATGAAATGTTTGACATATTGTTAGGCGACAATCTGGAAGCGCGCAAGAAATACATTGAAGAAAAAGGGCCCGAATACATCGAGCTCGCCGATTTGAGTTAAGGAGGGCGGAAAGTGAAAAAGAACAGCAATTTTATCGTGCAGGATATTTCGCATACCCTGGAAACCAACTTTATGCCCTACGCGATGAGCGTTATCATTTCGCGCGCCATTCCGGAGATCGACGGCTTTAAGCCGGCGCACCGCAAGCTCCTTTATACCATGTACAAAATGGGCCTGCTCACCGGTGCGCGCACCAAATCCGCCAATATTGTGGGGCAGACAATGAAATTAAATCCGCACGGCGACGGCGCCATTTATGAAACCATGGTCCGCCTGACGCGGGCAAACGAGGCGCTTCTGCACCCGCTGATCGACTCGAAAGGAAATTTCGGAAAGCAGTATTCGCGCGACATGGCTTATGCCGCGTCGCGTTATACCGAAGCAAAGCTCGACCCCATCTGCAATGAGATTTTCGGCGAGATTGACCGGGACACAGTGGACTTTACCGACAACTACGATTCCACGATGACCGAACCCGTGCTTCTGCCGACGACGTTTCCCAATATCCTGGTCAACCCGAATCAGGGGATTGCCGTTGGAATGGCCAGCAATATTGCCAGCTTCAACCTGCGTGAAGTGTGCGCCGCAGCCATTGCATATTTGGACGATCCCGACTGCGATATTATGGATTATATGACCGCGCCGGATTTTTCCACCGGCGCCTGCCTCATCTATGACAAAGCGGAAATGCGCCGCATTTATGAGACGGGGCGCGGGAGCTTTAAAGTCCGGGCCGCATATCGTTACGATAAGAAAAATTCCCTGATCGAGATCTATGAAATTCCTTATACGACGTCGATTGAAGCGGTCATGGAGAAGATTATTGAACTCATCAAAGCGGGGAAACTGCGCGAGATCAACGATCTGCGCGACGAATCCGATTTAAACGGCCTGAAAATCACCATTGACATCAAGCGGAATACCGATCCCGACCTATTAATGCAGAAGCTCTACCGCATGACATCGCTGGAGGACAGCTTCGGCTGTAATTTCAATGTTCTCATCAACGGCCGTCCCCGGGTTTTGGGCGTGAAGGGGATTTTGGAGCAGTGGACGGATTTTCGGATCGGCTGTATTGAGCGGGGGCTTCGGTATGAGCTTCAGCGGAAGAAGGAGAAACTGCACCTTTTGGAGGCGCTCCGGAAAATCCTGCTGGACATTGACCGCGCTATCGCCATTATCCGCAAGACGGAAGAAGAGGCAAAGGTCGTTCCCAATTTGATGGAAGGCTTTTCGATTGATAAAGTACAGGCGGAGTTTATCGCGGAAATCAAGCTGCGGAACCTGAACAAAGAATACATCCTAAAGCGCATTTCCGAGATTGAAGACCTGCAGCGCGCCATTGCGGATATCGAAGAGACGCTGAAAAGCGAGAAAAAAATAAAAGCCCTGATCAAAGCGGATTTAAAGCGGGTTTCCCAAAAGTACGGCCAGGACCGCAGGACCAAACTGGTGGAAAGCGGAACGATTGAACACTACGATGAAACGGAAATGATTGCAGATTACCCGGTTCGGGTTTTCTTTACGCGGGAAGGATATTTGAAAAAGATCCCGCTTACATCGCTTCGCTCCAGCGGAACCGAGCAGAAGCTGAAAGAGGACGACGTTATTCTACAGGAATTTGAGTGCGGCAACAAGCTGGATTTGATTGTTTTGACCAATCAGCAGAATGCGTACAAAACCAAGCTCTATGAAATTCCGGACGGGAAAGTTTCGGTTCTGGGCGAGTATTTGCCGGGGATTTTGGATATGGAGAAGGACGAAGAGCCGGTTTTCGTCATTGCTACGGCCGATTATGCCGGAATGCTTTTAACCGCGTTTGAAAACGGAAAGGTCAATAAAACGCCGCTTTCCGGCTTTATGACCAAGACCAACCGCAGAAAATTAACCGGGGCCTATTTTGGAGGCTCGAAGCCGGTTGGAATGCGCCATATTCTGGAGGAGAGCGAATTCGTCCTGTTTTCTGCCAAGGAACGCGCGCTTTGTTTTGACAGCGCTTCCATCCCGCTCAAAGCGACGAAATCCTCGCAGGGCGTGCAGGTGATGAGCGTCAGCCGCGGCAATACCTGCATTGCCATGAAGGCTGCGGCAGAGTGCGGCTTTGCCGATGTATCCGCTTATCGGGTGAAAAACTTCCCTGTGATCGGAAAGCTGATCCGGGAAGAAGACCGGAAGGAAAAACAGATCGGATTATTTGAAAGCTGAGGGAATGAAAACAGGGAAGGGGATATCCGGATGGAGAAAAAATCAAATGACAGGCACAATGAAAAAGTCTTTTTCTGGATCTTCGTTTTGCTGGAGCTGGGCGCGGTTGCCGCGCTGATTTACGTCATTTTAACCAACAACACCAGAAGGATTTTTGTCTGTGTCCTTGCTGTAATAGGACTGTTTCTAATCTGTGTCAAAAGCTTTTTGGACTGGAGGAAAGGCAGCGCAGAATAAAGGATCTCCGGCTTTGGAATCCGAGGACGGACAGTGCGGTTAATGCCCGTTCCATTGGCCAAACATCAGACAAAAAGGAACCCCCACGCCGTTTTGAATGAACAGCACCCCATTTGTTAGACAGTGTGATATACTATCTAACAGATGGGGTGATTTATTATGGCAAAAGGAATATCTAACAAACGATATACGGCGGAATTCAAGCGAACGGTAGTAGAGACAATGCGAGAAGAACACCTAAGTATACGCGAAGTGATGCGAAGGTTTGAAATCAAAGACCATGGCATCATTGAACGCTGGGAGCGAATCTATCTTGAAGAAGGGCCGGAAGGCTTGGCAGTAGAACGGCGCGGGCGAAAAAGTAGCAGCCGGCCGGCCAAGTTGTCTAAGGCGGTTGAAGAAGACCTTATTGCAGAGAACCAGCGGCTGCGCGCGGAGATCGATTACCTAAAAAATTTGCAAGCCTTGGTTTTGGAAGAAGAGCGACGCCAGCACAGAAAACGC
>CALYAR010000062.1 GCA_944393585.1 uncultured Clostridia bacterium
TTCCGAAGGGTCCCTTAGCGTATATGACGCGTACCAGTCGCGCAATGAAAATGAAAAGTTTGTGACCCTGCTTCTGATTCTGACGGGAGGATTTATATCGCTGATTACCTTAATCTGCATTGCGAACATCTTCAATACCATATCGACCAGCATTGGGCTGCGCAAGCGGGAATTTGCCATGCTCAAATCCGTTGGCATGACGCCGGGAGGCTTTAATAAAATGCTCCGCTACGAAAGCCTATTTTATGGGATCAAGGCTCTGCTCTGGGGACTGCCGGTCAGCTTCCTTTTGATGCTTTTGATGTATTGGACCCTGTCGAACAATTTTGGATTTGCATTCATGGTACCCTGGCAAAGCTTTGTCATAGCTGTCGTAGCGGTATTCCTCGTCGTTGGGCTGACAATGATGTATTCTTCCTCCAAAGTAAAAAAGGAGAACATCGTGGACGCTTTAAAAGACGAGAACCTATAAATAAAAAAACCCAAACGTGCAGTAACTGGCAGAAGTGAAATAAGTTCATGGATCATTGCCTGAAACAAAGATAAAAGCCGTCTGTCACAAAGGGTGGCTTTTACTGCATTTTAGTCTCAAAAAGACAAACGAGAATTTGTAAGAATTGCATAAAAAATGCGACAAAATAAATCGTTTTTTCTACGTAATATTTTTTGTAAATTTCAAGTGAAACCTTGCAAATTGGACTGGAATCATGTATGATTAAGAAGTTGTGACAGACGAACCATGAAGCGGGAGGTTGCAGCCTTTGAGCTGGTTATTTCCGTGGAGAATGTCCGATTCTATGAAACCGGGCGACAGGTCACTTCTGCATAGAGCTATAGATTTGCTGATGGCTTTGCCATATCGGGAATGTAGTATTTCTGTGCGGAAAATTATGCGTTAGAGTGTAATGACCCGAGCTTGCTTTTCAAAAGGGCAAATTCGGGTTTTATTATGGGTTTGGAGAAAACACCCGGCACGGTTGAAACGCAAAGCTGTCGTGGGTATCACACACAGGTGCAGGATGTTCTGCTGCCGTTTGGAGCGGACAGAATGTACAGCTTAAAAAATTTTAAGGAGGGTAAGCTATGGCAGCAAGTCAGAAAATCAGAATCAGGTTAAAAGCGTATGACCACGCTTTGCTCGATCAATCTGCAGAGAAGATCGTGGAAGCCGCGAAGAGAACGGGCGCAAAAGTATCCGGTCCGGTTCCGCTCCCGACGGAGAAGGAAGTTATCACCATTTTGCGTGCGGTTCACAAGTACAAGGATTCCCGCGAACAATTCGAAAGAAGAACGCATAAACGGCTCATCGATATCTTGAACCCGAGCCAGAAAACAAGCGATTCTTTGATGAAGCTTGATTTACCGGCTGGCGTTGATATTGAAATTAAGATCCAGGCGTAAAGCAGCGGGCTTAGAAGGTCATGTTCGCTGATTACCAGGCGAACCAATAACCATAAGGAGGAAAAACAATGAAAAAAGCAATTTTGGGCAGAAAAATCGGCATGACGCAGATTTTCGATGAAAATGCTAAAATGATCCCTGTGACGGTCATCGAAGCAGGCCCCTGTGTTGTTGTGCAGAAAAAAACAGTCGAAACAGACGGATACAACAGCATCCAGGTCGGCTTTGGCGACGTCAAGGAAAAGAGCCTGAACAAACCGGAAAAAGGCCATTTTGCAAAAGCAAACGTACCTTACAGAAAGCATTTGAAAGAACTCCGTCTCGATGACATTGAGTCGATCAACGTAGGGGATGAGATCAAGGCAGATATTTTCGCCGGCGGCGAAAAAGTAGATATCACCGGAATCAGCAAAGGTAAGGGCACGCAGGGTGTTATCAAGCGTTTCAACCAGCACAGAGGTCCTATGAGCCACGGCGCCGGCCCTGTTCACCGTCATCCGGGTTCTATGGGTGCCTGCTCCACTCCGTCCCGTGTTATGAAGGGCAAGCGTTTGGCTGGCCGCATGGGAATGGATAAGGTAACCGTACAGAATCTTGAAGTCGTTATGGTGGATGCAGAGAAGAATTTGATTCTTGTAAAAGGCGCAGTTCCCGGCGTAAAGGGCGGACTGGTAACGATTAAGAATACGGTAAAAGCATAAGATCTTTGGAGAGAAAGGAGGAAAAACTATGCCAAGCGTAGCTTTATATAATATGAACGGCGAAAACATCGGCACGATAGATCTGAAAGAAGAGATCTTTGCGGCTGAAGTAAACAAGGCTGTTCTCCATGAAGTAGTAGTAAACTATCTCGCAAACCAGAGACAAGGCACACAAAGCACAAAAACACGCGCAGAAGTCAGCGGCGGCGGCAGAAAGCCGTGGAGACAGAAGGGAACAGGACGTGCCAGACAGGGAAGCATCCGTTCTCCTCAGTGGAAGGGCGGCGGCGTAGCGCTGGGCCCGAAACCGCGTGATTACAGCTATCATGTCAACAAGAAGGTCAGACGCCTTGCGATGAAGTCTGCACTGAGTTCGAAAGTTCTGGAAGAAAAACTGATTGTCGTAGACGAAATTACATTCCCGGAGATCAAAACAAAGAATGTTGTTTCGATGCTCCGCAACCTGAATGCAGACGGCAAGCTTTTGCTGGTGCTGGCAAACAACGACAAGACAGCTTATATGTCTGCAAGAAACATTGACGGCCTGAACACAACATATGCAGATGTTTTGAATGTATATGATGTGCTCAACTGCGACAAGGTTGTTATTGCAAAAGGTGCTGTGGAAAAGATTGAGGAGGTGCTTGCGAAATGAAAAACATCCATGATATTTTGAAACGCCCGGTTATCTCAGAACGCAGCATGGAAGCTACCCAGGATAAAAAGTATACTTTTATAGTAGCGAAAGAAGCGAACAAAATTGAAATCCGCAAAGCTGTGGAAGAAATTTTCGGCGTAAAAGTTGCAAGCGTCAACACGATGAATGTTATGGGCAAATATAAGAGAATGGGCAAGGGAGAAGGCAAGCGTCCTGATTACAAAAAGGCCATTGTTCGCCTGACGCCCGACAGCAAAACAATCGAACTTTTTGAAGGAATTTTATAATATCGAAACAGTAAGGAGTGAATCAGGATGGCGTTAAAAAAGTATAATCCGACTTCTCCTGGCCGAAGGTTCATGACCGTTCCGACATACGAAGAGATTACTAAAACCAAACCGGAAAGATCTCTGATTGAGCCTTTGAAGAAGAAAGCAGGAAGAAACTCTTACGGCAGAATTACAGTTCGTCATAGAGGCGGCGGAAATAAAAGACAATATAGAATCATTGATTTTAAGCGCAATCGGGATGGGATCCCGGCAACAGTCATTGCGATTGAATATGACCCGAACCGTTCGGCAAACATTGCTTTGATCCAATACGAAGACGGTGTAAAAAGCTATATCTTGGCTCCGGTCGGCATGACGGTTGGACAGCAGGTGTTATCCGGGGAAACGGCTGATATTAAGCCCGGCAATACCTTGATGTTGAAGGATATTCCGGTTGGTACCATTGTTCACAACATCGAGCTTTATCCGGGACACGGCGGACAGCTGGTTCGTGCAGCCGGCAACGCAGCGCAGCTGATGGCAAAAGAAGGAGACTTTGCTCAGGTAAGACTGCCTTCCGGCGAAGTTCGCATGATCCGTATGATCTGCCGCGCTACCATTGGCCAGGTGGGTAATCTGGATCATGAAAACGTACGCATCGGTAAGGCTGGTAAAACAAGATATCTTGGAATCCGTCCTACTGTTCGCGGTAGCGTAATGAACCCGAACGACCACCCGCACGGCGGCGGTGAAGGAAAATCCCCGATTGGACGGCCCGGTCCTGTTACCCCGTGGGGCAAGCCTGCATTGGGTTATAAGACCAGAGCGAAGAAGAATAAATCCAATCAGTATATTATAAAGAGAAGAAACGACAAATAAGCAAAGCTGGTTTGTGCGTTCTAAACTAGGAATGACCTATGTGTGAAAAACACAACTCGAAAGGAGGATAAATTCATGGGAAGATCCGTTAAAAAGGGACCTTATGTAGACGCGAAGCTCCTGGCTAAAATTCAGCAGATGAATGAAGCAAATGAAAAGAGAGTATTAAAAACATGGTCCAGATCGTCTACAATATTCCCAGACATGGTAGGGCATACCATCGCGGTTCATGATGGAAGAAAACATGTCCCGGTATTCATCAATGAGGACATGGTTGGCCATAAATTAGGAGAATTTGCTCTGACAAGAACGTTTAAAGGTCATGCAGGTTCCAAAACATCCAAATAAGCCGTTTGGAGTTTAGTCGATTTTGAAGGGAGGATGACCACATGGAAGCGCGTGCAAAAGTTTCGTATGCTCGTATTTCCCCGAGAAAAGTGAAGATCGTGATCGATTTGATCCGGAATAAGCCGGTCGGAACTGCATTGGGAATTTTAAAGCATACTCCAAAAGCTGCCAGTGATATCGTGGAAAAGTTATTAAATTCAGCTATTGCAAATGCTGAAAACAATCATAATATGGACGTTGAAAAGCTGTTTGTTGCCGAGGTTTATGCCAATGCAGGACCAACTCTGAAGAGAATCTATGCACAGGGTAAAGGCAGTGCGGCAAGAATCCGGAAGAGAACGAGCCATATCAGTATCGTTCTTCGCGAAAAAGATTAAGAGAGGGAGGTTAGTTATGGGACAAAAGGTAAATCCGCATGGGTTAAGAGTCGGCATTATCAAAGACTGGGATTCCAGATGGATTGCGGATAAGAAATCTTTCGGTGATCTTCTGGTAGAAGACAATAAAATCAGGAAATTTTTGAAGAAGGAACTGTTTGCAGCTGGTATTGCTAAAATTGAGATCGAAAGAGCAGCAAACAGACTTAAAATAAACATCTATGCTGCAAAGCCCGGTATTATCATTGGACGCGGCGGCAGCGAAATTGAAAAGCTGAAGGGTAAACTGGAAGCGCTTGTTGGAAAAAATGTAAACCTCAACATCGTGGAGGTAAAGTCCCCTGATGTCTGTGCACAGCTGGTAGCGGAGAATATTGCAGCTCAGCTCGAACGCCGTATTTCATTCCGCAGAGCGATGAAGCAGGTAATGGGCCGCGCAATGAAGCTCGGCGTGAAAGGAATTAAAACTTCGGTTTCCGGACGTCTTGGCGGGGCTGAAATTGCAAGACGCGAGCACTATCATGAGGGAACAATTCCGCTCCAGACCTTAAGAGCTGATATTGATTATGGTTTCTGGGAAGCAAATACCGCTTACGGAAAGATCGGCGTTAAGGTATGGATCTATAAAGGAGAAGTTCTTCCGGAAAGTAAAAAACAAGCGAAAGCGGAAGGAGGCAGATAGGTATGTTGATGCCTAAAAGAGTAAAGTACCGCAAGGTAATGAGAGGCCGCATGACCGGTGCTGCTTCAAGAGGAAATGTGGTAAATTACGGCGAGTTCGGTATTGCAGCAGTTGAGCCGGGCTGGATCACTTCCAACCAGATTGAGGCTGCCCGTGTCGCTATGACAAGATATATTAAGCGCGGCGGTCAGGTTTGGATCAAGATTTTCCCGGATAAGCCTGTGACCAAGAAACCGGCTGAAACCCGTATGGGAAGTGGTAAAGGTTCTCCTGAATATTGGGTAGCCGTTGTAAAGCCGGGCAGAGTTATGTTTGAAATCGGCGGGGTGGATGAGGAATCTGCCAGAGAGGCTCTTCGCCTTGCGATTCACAAGCTCCCGATCAAATGTAAGATCGTCGCCCGTGAAAAGGAGGCTGGTGAAGCAAATGAAGGTTAATGAAATCAGAGATATGACAACAGAAGAATTGGAAAGCAAAGTGACCTCCTTAAAGGAAGAACTTTTCAATTTAAGATTTCAAAGCGCTATGAATAAATTGGATAATCCCAGGCGCATCGTCACGGTAAAGCGCACCATCGCCCGGATCAAGACCGTCATTCGCGAAAGAGAACTGGTGGGCGAGGAAAAGGAAAACTAAAAACTCTTTATGATTTGTTTTGAGAGGAGGCAATTTTAAGGTGGCTGAAGAAAGAAACTACCGTAAGGTTAAGATTGGTACCGTCGTCAGCGATAAGATGGACAAGACAATCGTTGTGGCGATCAAGTATAGCGTAAAGAACCCGCTCTATGGGAAAATCATGAAAAAAACCTTCAAGCTGAAAGCGCATGACGAAAACAATGAGTGTCATGTTGGCGATCGCGTTAAGGTAATGGAAACCAGACCGCTTTCAAAAGAGAAACACTGGAGACTGGTTGAGATTATGGAAAAAGCACAGTAATTTTGATTTGTTGGGAAGGAGGCAGTTTGTCGTGATACAGCAGCAAACTTTATTAAAAGTGGCCGACAATACCGGCGCAAAAGAAATTATGTGCATCAGAGTGTTGGGCGGTTCGAAAAGAAGATATGCCGCAATTGGCGATGTCATTATAGCCAGCGTTAAGAAAGCAACGCCGGGCGGAGTTGTTAAAAAAGGCGATGTTGTGAAAGCTGTCGTCGTAAGAAGCGTAAAGGGCGTCGGGCGTCCTGACGGTTCTTATCTGAAATTCGACGAAAATGCAGCAGTCATCATCAGAGACGATAAAAACCCGAGAGGAACTCGTATTTTTGGGCCGATTGCCAGAGAGCTGAGAGACAAAGAATTCATGAAGATCTTATCGTTGGCTCCTGAAGTGCTGTAAGGAGGTGGCCGTAGATGTCTGAAAAAATGAATATTAAAAAAGGCGATACAGTCGTCATGCTTTCCGGCAAAAACAAAGGAAAGAAAGGCAAAGTTCTCGTCTGCATGCCGGATGAAGGCAAAGTAATTGTAGAAGGAATTGCAATGGCAAGTATGCATAAAAAGCCCAGAAAGCAGGGTGAAGAAGGCGGGATCATCAAAAAGGAAACTCCCGTTTACGCATGCAAGGTTATGCGCGTGTGCGACAAGTGCCATAAGCCGGCCCGGTTTGGCACACGGATTTTAGACGACGGAAAAAAAGTTAGATATTGTAAAAAATGCAATGAAGTAAATGACTGATTGCGTAAAGGAGGGAAAGAAGTTAAATGTCCAGACTGCAGGAAAAATATACAAGCGAGGTTGCTCCTGCCCTTATGCAGAAATTCCAGTATAAGAGCGTAATGCAGATCCCGAAGCTTGATAAAATAGTGATTAACATTGGCGTTGGCGAAGCGAAAGACAACCCCAAGGCAATCGAATCCGCCTGCGCTGATTTGGCTGCTATCACAGGGCAGAAACCTGTTGTTACAACTGCAAAGAAATCAGTTGCAAACTTCAAGCTGAGAGCAGGCGTTAAAATCGGATGCAAGGTGACGCTGCGCGGTGAAATCATGTACGAATTCTTGGACCGGTTTTTCAATGTGGCACTCCCACGTGTACGCGATTTTCGCGGCATTAACCCCAATTCGTTCGATGGACGCGGCAACTATTCCATGGGTGTGAAAGAACAGCTGATCTTCCCTGAAATTGATTATGATAAGATTGATAAAATTCGGGGTATGGATGTTATCATGGTAACAACCGCAAACACTGACGAAGAGGCACGCGAGCTGTTGTCGCTCATGGGCGCTCCATTTGTGAGATAACGAGAAGGAGGGTATCAAATGGCTAAAAAATCAATGATTTTAAAGCAGCAGAGGGCTCCGAAGTTTTCCACACGTGCTTACAACAGATGTAAGATTTGCGGCAGACCTCATGCGTATTTAAGAAAATATGGAATTTGCCGTATCTGTTTTCGGGAATTGGCTTACAAAGGTGAGATTCCCGGCGTAAAGAAGGCAAGCTGGTAAGAAGGATAAGACGGAGGAACCGTCAAATTTTTGGAGGGAGGTACAACCATGCAAATCACCGATCCTATTGCAGATTTATTGACACGTATCCGGAATGCAAATACTGCCAAGCACGATACGGTTGACATTCCTGCTTCGAAGATGAAAAAGGCAATCGTGGATATTCTGCTGGAAGAAGGCTACATCAAAAATGTACAGCTGATCGACGACTCAAAACAGGGGATCATCCGCGTTACACTGAAATATACACAGGACAAACAGAAGGCGATTACTGGCCTCAAAAGAGTGTCCAAGCCGGGTCTTCGGATATATGCCGGCGTAGACGAGCTTCCAAGAGTTTTGAAGGGCTTGGGAATTGCGATCATCTCTACGTCGAAGGGAATTATGACAGATAAAAAAGCGCGTGAACAGAAGGTTGGCGGAGAAGTTCTGGCATTTATCTGGTAACATGCGCAACGAGATTTAGGAGGTGTACGAAGTGTCACGTATCGGTAGATTACCTATTACCATTCCGGCAGGAGTGGATGTAAAGATAGAAGCTGGTAATGCGATCACCGTGAAAGGACCGAAAGGCACTTTATCCAATGTAATGCACCCGGATATGATCATTGAACGGGAAGCAGACACAATTTTGGTAAAGCGTCCGTCAGACGAAAAAAAACACAGATCCTTACACGGCCTTACCAGAACCTTGATTAATAATATGATTATTGGCGTAACCCAGGGTTACACGAAAGAACTTGAAATCAACGGAGTTGGCTACAGAGCACAGAAACAGGGTAACAAACTGGTGATGGGTCTTGGCTATTCTCATCCGGTAGAGATGAGCGAAATTCCGGGAATTTCGATTTCAGTAGACGGCAATAAAGTGATTATTTCCGGCGCAGACAAACAGGCCGTTGGTCAGTTTGCAGCGGAAGTTCGTGAAAAGAGACCGCCTGAGCCGTACAAGGGCAAGGGGATCAAATATGTTACGGAAACAATCCGCCGCAAAGAAGGTAAAACAGGAGCCAAGAAATAAGAAAGGAGTTGCTTAACGTGGTTAAAAAGCAATCGAGTAATAAAGCAAGGCAGAAACGTCACGAGCGGATCCGGCAGCACCTCTCTGGCACACCGGAAAGACCACGCCTGAACGTTTACCGCGGCCTTAAAAATATCTATGCTCAGATTATTGATGACACTACAGGCAACACCCTGGTCAGTGCGTCGAGCTTGGAAAAAGAACTGGGCTTGTCCTATGGCGGAAACTGCGAAGCTGCCAAAGTTGTAGGCGGAGCGATCGCAAAGCGTGCTTTGGAAAAGGGCATCAAAACGGTTGTGTTCGACCGTGGCGGCTATCTCTATCATGGAAGAGTCGCAGAGCTTGCTCAGGCTGCCAGAGATGGCGGACTGGAATTTTAAAAGAAGGAGGGACCTAGATTCTTATGACGGAAAGAATAGATGCGAGTACTCTCGATATTAAAGAAAAAGTTGTCACCATTACCCGTGTGGCAAAGGTTGTAAAGGGCGGCCGTAACTTCCGCTTCAGCGCATTGGTAGTCGTCGGCGACGGCAACGGCCATGTAGGCTGCGGAACTGGTAAATCGGCAGAAATTCCGGACGCGATCCGCAAAGGCATCGATGATGCGAAAAAGAATATGATCAGCGTTCCGATTATCAATACAACCATTCCTCACGAAATCATCGGCGATTTCGGTGCCGGCAAAGTTTTGTTAAAGCCTGCCGCAGAAGGTACTGGAGTTATCGCCGGCGGTCCGGTTCGTGCAGTTGTCGAGCTTGCAGGAATTGAGAACATCCGAACCAAGTCGCTGCGTTCGAACAATCCGAAGAATGTTGTAAAAGCTACAATGGAAGCGTTAAAGCTTCTGAAGAGACCGGAAGATGTAGCCCGGTTAAGAGGAAAGTCCACGGAAGAAATCTTAGGTTAAGGAGGCAAAAGAGGATGGCAAGGTTAGAAATCACTTTGACCAAAAGTATGATTGGCAGAAAGAAAGACCAGATTGCTACCGCAAAAGCGTTGGGACTTAAGAAAATCCGTGACGTCGTGGAACATGAAGATACTCCTCAGATTCGAGGTATGATCGAAAAAATTTCACATATGGTAACAGTTTGCGAAAAATAAAGAGAATTAAGGAGGTGCAGTAAATGAAACTGAATGAACTGAGCCCCGCACCTGGTGCTAAAAAAGAACGGAACCGAGTCGGCCGCGGAATGGGAAGCGGAAATGGAAAAACATCCGGCAGAGGTCACAAAGGTCAGAATGCGCGTTCCGGCGGAGGCGTTCGGCCGGGATTTGAAGGCGGACAGGTACCGCTGTACAGACGTTTGCCGAAGGTTGGTTTCAACAACAGCCGGTTTGCTAAGCAGTATGTTGTCGTAAACGTTTCGGAACTGGAACGTTTTGAGGACGGAACAGAAGTAACACGTGAGCTTTTGAAAGATTCCGGCGTGATCAGCAAGTACAAAGACGGCATCAAAATTTTGGGCCGCGGTGAGCTGACAAAGAAGCTGACTGTTAAAGTTGACAAACTCTCTGCTTCTGCAGCAGAAAAAATAGAAAAAGCAGGTGGGAAGGTAGAGGTGATTTAAGTGTTTAAAGTTCTAAGAAATGCTTGGGCAGTCCCGGACATTCGCAAGAAGATACTTTTTACTCTTTTTATGCTCCTTATCTACCGGTTAGGATCTCACATCCCGGTTCCGTTTTTGGATCCGACGATGATGTCATATTTTGTAGAGGGAAACGCAGCTAACGGTCTGTTCGGTCTGATCGATTCCTTCACAGGAGGCGCGTTCTCACAGGCGACGATTTTTGCGATGGGTATTACTCCATACATTAACTCGTCCATTATATTGCAGCTATTGACAATTGCAATTCCTGCTTTGGAGCGTATGGCCAAAGAAGGTCCAGAGGGAAGAAAGAAGATTACTTCGATTACCCGCTATACAACCATTGGCCTTGCTTTGATTCAAGCGGTTGCAATTTGTGTTGCATTAACGAATTGGGGAATGATGCAGAACCATTCGTTCTTCAATTATGCGATAATTGTCATTTCTTTAACAGCAGGCACAACTTTCATCATGTGGCTGGGTGAACAGATCACGGACAAAGGAATTGGAAATGGTATTTCTTTGATCATCTTTGCTGGTATTATTTCCAGAATTCCTACCATGCTTCACACGATCTATGCAACTTTCCTGGGCGCTAATTTCAGCTGGATTAACCTTTTGTGGCTTCTGCTTTTGGTTGTGCTGGTTTTGGCAATGCTGGTTTTCGTTGTGATTATGAACAACGCGGAACGCAGAATTCCAGTACAGTATTCTAAGCGGGTTGTCGGCAGAAAGGTATACGGCGGCCAAAGTACCCATATTCCGATTAAAGTTGCATTGGCTGGTGTTATCCCGATTATTTTTGCGTCCAGCATTACCATGTTCCCCTCGACCATAGCCGGTTTGTTTGGTGCAAATACCAATACTGGCTTCTGGGCGGTCATCGCTCCTGGCGGATGGGTTTACTCCATCATCTATTTCCTGCTGATCATTGCGTTTACCTTCTTCTATACGCAGATCCAATTCAATCCGATTGAAATGGCAAACAACATGAAGATGAACGGCGGGTTTGTTCCCGGAATTCGTCCCGGACGGTCGACGAGCGAGTACATTTCCAGAGTATTGAACCGAATCACATTGGCCGGAGCTATTTTCCTTGGAATTGTAGCGATTGTCCCGATGATATTCAGCCAGCTGCTGCCGGGTATGATCATTGGCGGTACTTCTCTGCTGATTGTAGAAGGCGTTGCTTTGGAAACAGTCCGCGCACTCGAATCCCAGATGATGATGCGTCATTACAAGGGCTTCTTAGAGTAGAAAAACGAGGTGCTTCATGAATCTGATTTTATTAGGGCCTCCAGGCGCTGGTAAAGGAACGCAGGCGGAAGTTCTCCAGAAACGATTGAATATTCCCTCAATTTCCACCGGAATGCTCCTTCGAAACGCAATGGAACAGGGGACACAACTGGGAAAAGAAGCAAAAGAATATATTGCAAAGGGAAATTTGGTTCCGGATGTATTAGTAGTAAACTTATTAAGGGAACGCCTTTCCCAGAGCGACACGAATAACGGTTTTATTTTAGACGGTTTTCCGCGTACCTGCGCGCAGGCCGAACTGCTCGATACAATCTGTTCGATCGATAAGGTATTATCGCTTGAAGTGAAAGATGAAGAGATTTTAAAGAGGCTGTCAGGAAGACGCGTCTGCAATCGCTGCGGTGCTTCGTACCACACTATCTATAAGCCGCCGAAGCAGGATATGGTTTGTGATAACTGCGGCGCTGTGCTTTCGATTCGGGAAGATGACAAAGAGGAAACGGTTTTAAACCGCCTTACAGTCTATCATTCTCAGACAGAACCGATCAAGGAATATTACCGTCTTCGTGGTAAGCTGTACATTGCTTACGGACAAGAAGAAGTATCTGATACGACCAAAGAGGTATTGCGTGTATTAGGATTGGAGTAATTGGGATATGATTACAATAAAGTCGCATCGCGAAATTGAACTTATGCGAATGGCTGGAAAAATCGTTTCCGACACTTTTAAAGAAATTGCGAAATATTTAAAACCAGGCATTACAACAAATGAAATCAATGAAATTGCTGATCAGTATATCCGAAGCCAGGGAGCGATTCCTTCCTTCTTAAATTATGAGGGATATCCAAAATCGGTGTGCGTTTCAGTCAACGATGAAGTGGTACATGGGATTCCCGGATCGCGTATACTGCGCGACGGGGACATTGTAAGCCTGGATATGGGTACGATTTACAAAGGATATCAGGGTGACAGTGCAAAAACATTTGCAGTCGGGCAGATTTCTCCAGAAGCACAAAAGCTGATAGACGTTACGCGTCAATGCTTTTACGAAGGAATAAAATTTGCAAAACCGGGATATCGTCTGCATGATATATCCTATGCAATTCAAAAATATGCAGAAGATCATGGATATAGTGTAGTCAGGGAGCTGACGGGACATGGAATTGGTACCGAAATGCACGAAGATCCATCCATTCCCAACTACGGAAAGCCAGGTACCGGCGTTCGGCTTCAAAAGGGAATGACCCTTGCGATTGAACCGATGATTGTGATGGGACGCAGAAACATTCGGGTTTTGGATGATGACTGGACTGTTGTCACAGAAGACGGATCGCTTGCTGCGCACTATGAGCATACGATTGCGATTACGGATACAGAGCCGCAGATTTTAACTTTGTAAACATCGTAAAGGAGATCAGAATGGAGCTTGTTACAGGTCAGATTGTTTACTCCAAGGCGGGACGGGATCAAAAGAGATGCTTTGTGATCTTAAGGACGGAAGGCGACTATGTTTATCTGGCGGATGGAGATCTTCGCAGGGTGGAGTCTCCCAAGAAAAAAAAGATCAAGCATATTATGCCAACTGCAAGCCGGGCATCAGCTGTTTTACAAAAGTTAAACGACGGTGAGGAAGTAACCAATTCTGAAGTCCGCAAAGCCCTTGCGGAGTATGGAAAGAAAGGCATGAATCTTTAAAAGGAGGAGATCGTTTTTGTCGAAAGAAGACGTATTGGAAATGGAGGGCACAGTCATCGAAGCCCTGCCAAACACTATGTTTCAAGTGGAACTGGAGAATGGACATAAGATTTTGGCACACATATCCGGAAAACTCCGAATGAATTTTATACGCATTCTGCCGGGGGATAAAGTAACGGTGGAACTGTCGCCGTATGATTTGACAAGAGGCAGAATTACCTGGAGAGCAAAATAATTCCTTGGTGAGGGAAAAATGGTTTGAGAAGGAGGTATTGCAAATGAAGGTCAGACCGTCGGTAAAACCGATTTGCGAAAAGTGTAAAATTATTAAAAGAAAAGGCAGAATTATGGTTATCTGCGAAAACCCGAAGCATAAGCAAAAACAGGGTTGATCTGGTATAATACTTGTTCATGTGCGGTTGCCTTTCGAAAAAGGAAGATGAAACAAGTTTTATAAATAATCGATCCGTCCGTGCGAGACGATCCAGCCCGAACGGATCCAGTCACTTATCGCCAGAAAATGGCAGTAAAAATGGGATAGTTGACCAGGAGGTGTAAATTAAGAATGGCAAGAATCACAGGTATAGATTTGCCAAGAGAAAAAAGAGTTGAAATCGGCCTCACCTATATATATGGAATTGGAAGATCCAGCTCTAACAAAATTTTGGCAAAAGCAGGTATAAATCCCGATACAAGAGTCAAGGATTTAACCGATGAAGAAGTAAACAAAATCAGAGAGATAATCGATGCCGAATATAAAGTCGAAGGTGATTTAAGACGCGACGTTGCTCTTGATATCAAGCGTCTGATGGAAATCGGCTGCTATCGTGGAGTGCGTCATAGAAAAGGCCTCCCTGTTAGAGGACAGCGTACTAAGACAAACGCAAGGACCAGAAAAGGCCCGGCTCGCACAATTGCGAACAAGAAAAAGTAAGGGAGGAGAAGGAAGCAAATGGCTAAAACCGTTAAAAAGACGACCAAGAGACGTCGTGAGAGAAAGAATATTGAACGCGGTGCAGCACACATCAAATCCACATTCAATAATACGATTGTTACGATTACGGATGTTGCAGGCAATGCGCTTTCTTGGGCAAGCGCAGGAGGCTTGGGATTCCGTGGTTCGAGAAAGAGCACTCCGTTTGCAGCTCAGATGGCATCGGAAGCAGCAGCAAAAGCGGCAATGGAACATGGCCTGAAAACTGTTGAAGTTTATGTAAAAGGACCTGGAGCCGGCCGTGAGGCAGCAATCAGAGCACTTCAGGCAGCAGGGTTAGAAGTAAATATGATTAAAGATGTTACTCCGATCCCTCACAATGGTTGCAGACCGCCGAAAAGAAGACGTGTCTGAGTTTGTAGAAAGTATGGAGGTGTAAAAAGAATGGCAAGATATACTGGCGCAGTATGCCGCATTTGCCGCCGGGAAGGGCAGAAGCTCTTCTTCAAAGGCGACCGTTGCTATACGGAGAAGTGCCCTGTCGTCGGCGGAAAAGACAAAGTAGCAGCTCCGGGTCAGCATGGCCTTGGCAGAAAGAAAATGTCTGAATATGGTATTCAGTTGAGAGAAAAGCAGAAGACCAGAAAATACTATGGCGTTTTGGAAAAGCAGTTTGCAAATTACTTCGAAATTGCCAATAAAATGCCCGGCATTACAGGTGATAATCTGCTGATTTTGCTCGAAAGCAGATTGGATAACGTGGTTTATCGCTCCGGTTTCGCAATGAGCCGTCCGGAAGCGAGACAGCTTGTGACACACGGCCATTTTACCGTAAATGGCAAGAAGGTAAACATTCCTTCCTATCAGGTAAAACCGGGTGATGTCATTGCGCTGAAGGAAAAGAGCCGCGGTTCTGAGAAATTCAAGACTGTTATCGAAGCGAATGGTTCCCGCGTCACACCGCAGTGGCTGGATGTAAACCGTGATACAATTGAAACAAAGGTTATCCGTCTGGCAAATCGCGAGGACATTGATCTTTTGGTCGAAGAACACTACATCGTCGAGTTGTACTCAAAGAACTAACACAATGGACTATATTACCCTCGGTGATATAATAGGATTTTGTATTATGTTATTTGGTAGAATTGAAGGAGGGTTATAAATGATTGAAATCGAAAAGCCCAAAGTTGAATGTGTAGAGATGTCAGAGAGCGGCGATTATGGCAAATTTGTCGTAGAACCTTTAGAGCGTGGATATGGAGTTACGCTCGGCAATTCGCTGCGGCGGATTCTGCTGTCCTCACTGCCTGGCGTTGCCGCAACGAGCGTCAAAATCGATGGTGTCCTGCATGAATTTTCAGCAATTCCCGGTGTTAGGGAAGATGTGGCCGAGATTATTTTGAATATCAAAAACCTGGCGGTGAAGCTTAACTGTGAAACCCCTAAGGTTGTGTATATCGAAGCACAGGGCGAGTGTGAAGTGACTGCGGGCGACATTAAGTGCGACTCCGACGTTGAAATTTTCAATCCTGATCTTCATATAGCATCGCTGAATGAAGACGGCAAATTGTATATGGAAATTACTTTGGATCGCGGCAGAGGCTATGTTCCAAGTGAGAAAAACAAGGATCAGGGTCATAATATCATTGGTGTTATTCCTGTAGATTCTATCTATACGCCGGTTCATAAGGTAAATTACACTGTTGAAAACACGCGTGTAGGCCAGGTAACAGATTATGATAAATTGACAATCGAGGTTTGGACCAATGGATCTGTGAAGGCAGATGAAGCAATCAGCTTGGTAGCTAAAATTTTAAGCGAACATCTGGCACTCTTTATCAATCTTTCCGATGAAGCCAAAAATACGGAAGTGATGGTGGAAAAGGAAGATACAAAGAAAGAAAAAGTGCTTGAGATGTCGATTGAGGAGCTGGAGCTTTCCGTCCGTTCCTATAATTGTTTGAAGAGAGCGGGAATCAATACCGTGGAAGATCTTACAAACAAGACGGAAGAGGAAATGATGAAGGTCCGCAACCTGGGAAGAAAATCATTGGAAGAAGTTATCAATAAGCTCAACGCTTTGAATTTGTCGTTAAACACAGAAGACGAGTAGGGAATTGCTATCATTAAAAAAAGGAGGTAAGTTCAATGCCGGGAACAAGAAAACTGGGTCGTCCTACCGATCAGAGAATTGCAATGCTCCGTAATTTGGTCACGTCCACTTTGGAGCATGGACGGATCGAAACGACGGTTACCAGAGCAAAAGAAGCACGCTGCATGGTGGAAAAGATGATTACATTGGGTAAGAAGAACACACTTTCATCGAAACGCCAGGCACTCTCATATATTACAAACGAAGATGTTGTTATGAAATTATTCAATGAAATTGCACCGAAATATGCGGACCGCAACGGCGGATATACGAGAATTTATCGTACAGCTCCGCGTCATGGAGATGCTGCGGAAATGGCAATTTTAGAATTGGTTGACTAACATCCAAAGCAGCAGGTCAGGTTTGTATTGACTTGCAATCTGCAATATGCTACAATAAAATTAGATATGCGTTTGCGTGCTCTATTGCTGTTTTATGTGATTTTGAGCGCAGATGAGGGTAACGGAGGTGCAAAAAGGTGAGAACGAAGATAACATTAGCTTGTGAAGAGTGTCATCAGAGAAACTATAACACGACGAAGAACAAGAAGAATACACCGGATCGTTTGGAAACAAAAAAATATTGCCCATTTTGCAAGAAGCATACCCCTCACAAAGAAACCAAGTAGTTTCTTTGTGATCGGTTTTTGAAAGGGGAGGAAGACATGCCCGAAGCTACAAAAAAGCAAAATATATTTCAAAAAATGGTACAATATTTCAAAGAAGTTAAGGCTGAGCTAAAAAAGGTAGTATGGCCTACGGTTCCCCAAACAATTAACAATACAATTATCGTTATTACATGTATCATAATTGTAGGCGTTATTTTATTTATTTTGGATTCCATATTTGCGGGAATTATGAGCAGTGTTATTACCGGCGACTTCTTTGGCGGAATCTTCAGCTGGTATAATTAAGGGAGTATGACGGATGGAAGAAGCAAAATGGTACGTCGTACACACTTATTCCGGTTATGAAAATAAGGTCAAAACCAATATAGAAAAGACGGTAGAGAATCGAAATCTCCAGGATCTGATCCAGGAGGTTCGAGTTCCAATGGAAGAAGCGGTTGAACAGACAGAAAACGAAAAGAAATCTGTTTTGCGCAAAATGCTGCCAAGCTATGTCATCGTAAAGATGGTTTTAAACGACGAAAGCTGGTATGTAGTCCGCAATACGCGCGGCGTGACCGGATTTGTCGGGCCTGGTTCGAAGCCGGTTGCCTTAACCGAGGAAGAAGTTGTTTCCATTGGAGTAGAGCAGCGCGCTCCGGTGCATGTGGATTATGCAGTGGGAGATATGGTTCGCGTTTGTTCAGGGCCGCTGGAAGATTTCGTTGGTACCGTAACATCGTTGGATTTTGAACAACAGAAAGCCACAGTCACAGTATCTATGCTGGGACGTGAAACTCCTGTTGAGTTTGATTTTAACCAAATCGAACCAATGTAGCAGCATTACGTATATTCATGCGTTTATGCCATAGAAAACGGGAGAGGAAGTTCCATGTCCGTTTTCACAAACAAGACTCCAGGGAATTAACCTGTGGAGGTGGGAGAGCAGCTTTGCTCGAAAGTACCACATTTGTGTATAAGGAGGTGCAAGAAACATGGCTCAAAAAGTAGTAGGATTTATTAAGCTCCAGCTGCCCGCAGGAAAAGCAACTCCGGCTCCGCCTGTAGGACCAGCTTTAAGCCAGCATGGCGTAAACATTATGGCTTTCACGAAGGAGTTCAATGCGAAGACAGCAAATGACGCTGGTTTGATTATTCCGGTTGTAATTACTGTTTACGCGGATCGTTCGTTTACATTTGTAACGAAAACACCGCCGGCAGCAGTTCTCTTGAAAAAGGCCTGCGGTTTAGAATCCGGCTCTGGTGTGCCGAATAAAACAAAGGTAGCTACGATTAAAAAGGACGTTGTAAGACAGATTGCGGAGCAGAAAATGCCCGATTTGAATGCGTCTTCCATTGAAAGTGCAATGAGCATGATCGCTGGTACAGCGAGAAGTATGGGAATTGTAGTAGAGGATTAGTGTAAGTCAGTGGGAGGGGAGAATGTCCCTGTTTGACCACGGAGGAGGATAGAATGAAAAGAGGAAAAAAGTACGTCGAGAGTGCAAAACTCATTGACAGAACTGTTGCATATGACTCCGATGCAGCGATTGATTTAGTTGTCAAGACTGCAAAGGCGAAGTTTGATGAAACAGTTGAACTTCATGTAAAATTAGGCGTTGATTCCCGTCACGCAGATCAGCAGGTTCGCGGAGCAATCGTACTGCCGCATGGTACCGGTAAAACAACCCGTGTACTGGTATTTGCAAAAGGCGATAAAGCAGATATTGCAAAAAATGCAGGAGCTGATTTCGTCGGCGCGGAGGAACTCATTCCGAAAATCCAGAACGAAAACTGGTTTGAATATGACGTAGTTGTTGCAACTCCGGATATGATGGGAGTTGTTGGACGTCTGGGTAAGGTTTTAGGTCCGAAGGGCTTGATGCCGAGTCCGAAAGCCGGGACAGTTACAATGGATGTGGAAAAGGCGATCAAAGAAATTAAAGCTGGTAAAATTGAATATCGTCTGGACAAAACCAATATCATCCACTGCCCGATTGGAAAAGCTTCCTTTGGTGTAGAAAAGCTCAAAGAGAATTTTGACGCGCTGATTGGTGCGATTATTAAAGCAAAACCGGCTGCGGCAAAGGGACAATATCTGAAGAGCGTTGCAATTTCTACCACAATGGGCCCAGGCATTAAGATTAATGGCGCGAAACTTGGCTAATATCTCTTGACAGGTATTGCAGTTTGTGCTATTCTGATTAAAGTAAATAAAAAAGTATATTTGTTTTCCGCAGACAGCAGGTTTTCAAGTAATAAGCGTTTTCGCTTCCCCGCCGAGGACATTGCTATAAAAGAACGAAGTGTTCGATTAAGCTTTTTGTCTGTGCGGCAAAAAGCTTTTTTATTGCGGGAATATGAGACAGAATGAATATTCTGTGTGTGCAGTTATGGGAGGTGAAAGTGAAATGCCAAGTGAGAAGATTCTATCGCAGAAAAAAGAAGTTGTTGAAAACTTCGCTAATCTTTTGAAAGAGGCAAAATCCGGCGTTTTGGTTGATTTCCGTGGTTTGACGGTGGAACAGGACACCAAATTGCGCAGCGATTTGCGTAAAGCCGGCGTAGAATATAAAGTTCTCAAGAACACTTTGACGTCATTAGCGGTCAAAGAAGTCGGACTGGATGGTTTGTGTTCTTATTTGGAAGGACCGACTGCATGGGCAATCAGCACAACGGATCCGGTTGCTCCGGCGAAGGTCATTTCAAAATATGCTGAGGATTTTGAGGCTCTGGAAATCAAAGGCGGTTTCTTAGAAGGAAAAGTTTCCAGCGTTTCGGAAGTTCAGGCTTTGGCTAAGTTGCCGTCGAAGGAAGAATTGATCGCCAAGTTGATGGGCAGCCTCAATTCTCCGGCAAGTGGTTTGGTCAATGTATTGAATGGACCAATTCGTGCATTAGCGATTGCACTGAATGCGGTTGCAGAGAAAAAGCAAGCATCTGGTGAGTAAGATAATTTAAAATATTTAGATGGAGGTATTATACAATGAGTGAAAAAGTAACCCAGGTTTTGGATTTAATTAAAGGTTTAAGCTTGATCGAAGTATCGGAATTAGTAAAGGCTATGGAAGAAGAGTTTGGCGTAAGTGCTGCTGCTCCTGTTGCAGTTGCTGCTGCTCCGGCTGCTGGTGCTGCTGCTCCGGCTGCTGAAGAAAAGACTGAGTTTGATGTTGTTTTAGCTGAAGCTGGTGCTGAAAAGATTAAAGTAATCAAGGTAGTTCGCGAGATTACCGGTCTTGGCCTGAAAGAAGCGAAGGATGCAGTCGAAGGTGCTCCGAAAGCAATCAAAGAAGGCGTTGGTAAAGACGAAGCAGAGGAAATCAAGAAGAAGCTCGAAGAAGTCGGCGCAAAAGTCGAACTCAAGTAATTATTCTTTGGTCCAAAGGAGAAAAGATCAGAGATTTGCCTTGTTTTTCATTAAGAAATATGGCAGATTCATAACCGGAAAGTTTATGCTTTCCGGTTATTTTTTATTATAAAGTACCAATGGGGCAAAATAAACCCCGTCTGTATCCCACGTCTGCAGGTGCATTCTAATTTAGTTATTTTTATTACAGAACTATTTCTATGCAAACAATGCAGAGCAATCGAAATTTCATATAAGTGCCTGACACGTCTAAAGAGATCGATTGTCACACAGACGCAAAATTTACTCAATTTGCAAAGCTTTTATAAAAGGAAATCTTTTCTTCAAATAGAAAAGCGTGAGACGGGTTGAATCGTTTTTGACAGAAAAGTCAATCGCCTTACTATTTTTTGTTTTTCAATTCTTCTTCAATCTTTCATGGTATAATAAGATCAAGCGGAGGTGTTGAAATGAGAGTTTTACTTGTAGAAGATGAAAGAAGAATGGCACAGGCGCTTTGTGAAATCCTGCGTTTGGAGAAATATGATGTGGATCACTATGCCGATGGACTGGACGGACTGTATGCTATCCAAACCGGTGTTTATGATATTGTAATTTTAGATGTCATGCTGCCGCATAAAAACCGGATTCAATATTGCAAAGGAAGCCCGTGAAAAGGGGATTAAAACGCCAATTTTAATGTTAACAGCAAAAAGCGAACTGGATGATAAAGTTATGGGGTTGGACTGCGGCGCGGATGACTATCTCACCAAACCATTTATGACCAAAGAACTGCTTGCACGGCTGCGAGCTCTCAGCAGAAGAAATATCAATACTCCCGACAGTACGCTTGCTTTCGGTGATATTATTATCAATCCGAATACCTCTGCTTTGATTTGTGGTGAAAACAGTGTGCGTTTAAGTGAAAAAGAATTCCGTATCCTCGAGTACCTGATTGCAAACCAGGGACAAATTCTTACCCGGGAGCAGCTTGCAGTAAAAATATGGGGGTATGAAAGTGATGCAGAATATAATAATGTCGAAGTGTATATGTCTTTTACCCGAAAAAAGTTAAATTTCGTGAAGGCCAAAACTGAAATCAAAGCGGTACGTGGGATTGGCTATGAATTGAGGTATGACGACCATGTTTAAAAGAACAAAGAAAAAAATAGTTGCCGCAATTTTATCTGTTTTAGTGCTGCTGCTTTTTGGAACTCTATGTATCATTTACCTTGCAAGCTACGTTGATATGACAAATGAAAACCAAGAGCTGCTGGAACAGTATGTTGATGACTATACACTTCTGGATGGTTCGAGTAGAAATGATATGGAAGCCGACCGACCGAAAGGGAGTCCTAATACTCCTCATAAGAAACCTCCCAAGATGGAACTTTCCACTTTCTATTTGGTTGCAATATCAAAAAGCGACCAGGTGCTGAAGGTCGATACTGCTGACATTTCTACCTACAATGAGGACGAACTTGTAGAACTTGCCCGTTTGATCGTGGAAAGCGGACAGAGTGACGGAGTTGAAAATAATCTAGTCTATCGGATGAAAGATAAAGGCGATTATGTTTTGGTTGCGTTCTTGGATAATACCCTTATGCTGGAAAGTGCGGGTACCTTGATCAACTATACCCTGATATTCGGCGGAGTATCCCTTGTGCTGCTGTTCTTTTTGGCGCGTTATCTGGCGAATAGAATCGTCGCGCCTTTGGAGGAAAGCTATATCAAGCAAAAGCAGTTTGTTTCCGATGCCGGGCACGAACTGAAAACACCGGTGGCAGTCGTGAATGCAAATGTGGAGCTTCTTTCCCGTGAAATCGGAGAAAATCAATGGCTGTCTAATATTCAATATGAAAATGAGCGTATGTTGGGACTGATTCTACAGCTTTTGGATCTGGCAAGAGCAGAAAATACAACGCCGGAAATGGAATTGATTGATTTGAGCCGACTGGTCTGCGGAGAAACACTTCCTTTTGAATCGGTTGCTTTTGAGAACGGACTTACCTTAAACAGCGATATTTCCGAAACGATCTGCGTCAACGGAAACAGCGTTCAGCTGAAGCAGCTAACATCCATCCTAATTGACAATGCAATCCGCCACAGCCTTGATGGCAAAGAAGTCAGTCTTGTATTGAAAAAAGAGAAAAACAATGCTGTTCTGTCTGTCACCAATGATGGAGAAGAAATTCCGCCGGAACAGAGACAGTATTTGTTTGATCGTTTTTATCGAATGGACACAGCAAGAACCGGCGAAGACAAACATTATGGCTTGGGCCTTGCCATTGCCCAAGCCATTACCACGACTCACAAAGGAACCATCGAAGTTCAGTGCAGGGATGGAAAAGTCGAATTTATTGTAAAAATTCCCTTGCAAAAATAATTTGCTAAAAATGATAACCTTCAATAATATTTCAATCTTCCTCCTGTAAAATGATAACATCAGAAGTACAGGAGGAATGTTTTATGGCTATTCAGACTGTTTTTAAACGATATGAGCTGAAATATCTGCTGACAGAAGAACAGAAGGAAAAGGTATTGCAAGCGATGGAACCATAT
>CALYAR010000063.1 GCA_944393585.1 uncultured Clostridia bacterium
CAATTGGCCAAATACTAACTTCACCAGCTGAAACTGCCGCATAACTGCTGAAAGAAATTGCAAGACAGTTCAGGAAGGGAACAAGAACGGAAATTGAAAATAATGTAAAAAATGTATAATTGAAAACCACGAAAACTTTCCGTGATGCACTTTCCTTAATCATTATCCATCCCTCCCTTATTAATATAAGCCAAGACCAGCAATTTCACCGGAAATAAAGTTGGCGCTTACCAATAAAATTGTACCCAGAACGCTTTGTGTCAATGTGATAGCCGTTGTGAGAGAATACTCATGCTGCTCAATACCCAACCGGTACGTGTAGGTACTAATAACGTCACCCACCTCATATACCGTAGGATTGTAAAGGTTATATACACGGTCAAATCCTACATTAAACATACCAGCGATTTGCAAAAGCAAAAGCAGAACTATCATAGAAGCCATACCTGGCAGTGTAATATGCCATGTCTGCTTAATTCTGCCTGCACCATCGATCATAGCAGCCTCATAAAGCTGAACATCGATACCGCTGATAACTGAGAAATAGAGAATGGAACTCCATCCTACGCTTGCCCAAATATTCGTGATTACCAAGATCGGGCGGAACATCGATGCCTCTGTAATAAAGTAAATCGGCTCAACACCAAACACACCCAAAATATTGTTAACCAAACCACTCGTCGGCGAAAGCAAGCTGCGTACTAAACCGCCGATAACAACCCACGACAAAAAGTGGGGTAAGTAAGAGATTGTCTGCATAACACGTTTAAATGCCATGTTGCGAATTTCGTTTGCCAAAATTGCGAAGATAATCGGCGCAGTAAAGCAGAAAATCAAGTCATAAAATGCAATTATAACCGTGTTACGAAATACTTGCCAAAACTTGGCGTCCGTCAAAAACCAAACGAAATTGTCGAACCCAACCCAAGGACTATTGAACACCCCTTTAAACGGCGAATAATCCTGAAAGGCCATTAACAGACCAAACAGTGGGCCATAGTTAAAAACTGCGAGCAGAATCATTGCGGGCAACATCAAAACGGTCAGGGTCATACTCGTTTTCCAGTTGCGGACACGCATGCCTTTTTCCGGCATTAATTCCTTTGCCTTGGCCATAAGCAAAATTCATCCTTTTTCAAATAAAAAATATATAACTAAAATTTTTAGGGAAAATGAGCCCGCCACTTCAGGTTTTTCCAGATCGCGGGCCCATATCCTAAAATATAAATATTAAAGTTCAGAAAACAATTTCGGAATTCAACTTAGTCTAGCGTATACCGAATACCCAACGCTGCTGCTTCATCTTTATCGTAAGAGTTTACATATTCTGTTTTCTCTTCTGCGATAAAGCCATATTCTGCTTCCCAATCAGCAATTGCCTGATCAAAATCAGCATCGCTCATTCTGCCCATAATATAGTTGCAAGTGATAGTAGACATTGCAGCTTTGCCTTCTGTATCCTTTCTGTTTACATCATCGGATGCGATATAACCAGGAATTTTAGACGGATCCATTGGAGTATTGCTTGCAATCTCATCTACTGCTTCGGTGGATTCAATCTGTGCCGTTGCAAATTCTTCGTCCTGCAGTTTCGCAACCGCCTCATCATATTCACGGTAGCTCGGGAAGCCCCAGATCGTCAGGAACTGTCTCTGCCAGCGGAATACGTTCGGGTCAGTCGCATCCAAATTGAATACTTCTACAATCGGAACCTTTTCTCCGTCTACTACTTCATATGAATAGCCTTCCAAGCCCCATACGCACAGGTCACGGAAATCTTCCGACGCCATAACTTCCAGCACATCCCATGCACGGTCCGGGTTCTCACAAGACGCCGAAATATACATTGCATGACCAGAAAGACCGTTTGTCAAAGTGCCGTAAGCAACTTCCGGATAACGGACCACATCCGGGAACTCAGTCAGCGGATCTGCCATTCTCCATTCCTGGGAGTTTGCTTCTGGATAATCATCATACGTTGTTCTGGTCAGAAGAACCTGGTTCGCTGCATTGGATTCTGCAACTACGTTCTTGGTCTTCTTATTGTCGAACCAATCTTCTGTCGTTGCAAATTCCGGATCCAGGATACCCTGCTCATACAGGTCTTTCATAACTTTGGTTGCTTCTTTGTATTCTTCTGTTACAAACTCGTTTTCAAATTTCTGGTTATCCCAATCCCAGATCAGGCCGCCGCCATCGCTCGGCAAACCGAACAGGCGGTAAACAACACGGCCGCCGTAGGTCAGCGCATAGCCGCTCTTGTTCAGACGGTTGGACAATACCAGCGCATCCGGAATATTTTCTTTTACTGTCTGGAAGAACGACACCCACTCTTCCATTGTTTTCGGCCACTCTCCGTTATTGTACTGCTCTACCAGGTCATAACGGGCAATCAGCCAGCTTCCTTCCGGCAAGCCCTGATACTTCATCGGAACGAAGTAGTTGTTGCCATCGGTTTCTTTCACCCACTCCATCATCTCTTCTGTGATGACGTTTTTCACGTTCCGGCTGTTTGCATAGTATTCGCCAATGTTTACAAACGCACCGTCACGTGCTGCTTCCGGGGCCGTTGTGGAGTAGGAAGTACCTATTGCATGCACGATATCCGGAAGGTCTCCGCCGGCGATCATGAGCTGCAGTCTCTGGTCATAGTCAGCATAAAGCGGCTGGGTAATTTCCAGATCAACATTTGCTCACTCCTTGATCGCGTTGGTCCAAGCATTGTCGTTGATGTCAACGCCGTCCGGAATTGTCAAACCAGAGCTGGATAGAACCATCGTCAGCTTGACTCTTTCTTTGTCGGCATTAATTGCCGTTTCCTCTGCGCCCAACTCGTCCGAATCAGCAGACGGAGAAGCCGAAGCACTCGTGCTCGGCGAGGCGGAGGGCGAGTTGGTAGCGTTATCATTGCTGTTATCGCATCCGGAGAAGATCCCCAGCGCCATGCACAATGCTAACGCTATCACGATACCCTTTTTCAATTTCTTCATGTTCATCCTCCTTAAAATTTTTATATAATCCTCTGCCTTGCACTCCACGATTGAGTGCAATCATTGTGCAGAAGTTATATACTTATCTGATGTGTCTGCATCAAATGCACCAAAACATCTGGGAGAAATCTCCCTTCTGTAGTAAATCAATATCAAATCAACTGCTTAAGCAGCATCATCTGCTGCATCTATATAGATAAATTATTACCAAACCATGAACATCGGGTACCTTTAATCTATAATTATGCGTTTCTTTGAAAATTAGTACCAGTTTTCCCCTTCTGCTCACCAAGTTTTTTATAACTTCTAGCTAAAAGCATAGAGTTACTTCGTTCAAATTTCAATATCGGAAAAAACGCTAAATTTACCCTGTTTAAATTTTAGAATTTTATAAATATAGCACAAATTAAGTCGTTCTTTTTGTTTTATTTTCAAATAAATTCCATTTTTGCGTTTTAGTCTACATATTATTCCTTTTAGTATATTGTCAAAAACGATAACAAACACGTCTAAAAAGGGTTGTTTTTATATGTTTTATCCAATTCTTCCGCAGAAAATCAATTGTATTATTAATTTTCTGTAAACCAATCCATGTTTTTATCAGGCTGACATTGATATTATTTTACAACACTTGTCCCCCTCTTGAAACTTTGTATATATATACAGCTGTCCGCAATTCACAAAATCATATATGATAAAATTAATTTTAGAAAGGTCGGTGAAAAGCAGATGGAAAGTATGGAATATGGCTATGTGAAAATCCGCTTAAATGAACTGCTGAAGGAGAAGAAAGTAAGCAAGAACAAACTGGCTGCAAAAGCTCAAATGCAGCGTACTCAGCTGAACAATTACTGCAAACAGAAAATGCAGCGTGTGGATTTGGCAATTATTGCCCGGATCTGCAGTGCGCTTGACTGTGGTGTATCCGATGTATTGGAATACATCCCGCCGCAGGAAAAACCAGAGAAATAGGACTTGGTATTTCCAGTTATCACATTTAAAACAAAACGTATGCCTGAATCTGCTGCTCAAGCATACGTTTTGTTTTGCTTTAAGGCCCCTTATGCCGAAAAATTCCGAAAAGGAATTGAACTCTGCTAAATCATATGGTATAATGGAACTAGATTGTTTGCAAGGAGGAATCAAACATGAAACACGTTAAAACGATCAGCGGTGCTGCATTGAAGCAGAGTGCAGCGCACGGCGGCTGCGGCGAATGTCAGACTTCCTGTCAGTCAGCCTGCAAAACTTCTTGTACTGTTGCAAACCAGAAGTGTGAAAACAGCAATCAATAATCTATTTTTTGCTGACGGTATAGGAGAAAAGGAACAGGAGGCTTTTGCAGCAGATAGCAAAAGCCTTTTTGTACGTGACAGGAATACCGCAAATGTCTTTTATTATTAAGGAGTAATACAAATGATTCATAGATTTCAAATGGGCGGCAAAAACATTGTAATGGATATTAACAGCGGAGCGGTGCATGTGACTGACGAGTGCACATATGATCTTCTTTCTCTGCTGGGGGAAGAAACCTTCATTGCACAGGAACAATGTCCCGTTTCACTGGCCGACGCACTATCCGCCCGGTATTCGCGTGAAGAAGTAGAAGAAGCATACAGCGAGATTAAGGAATTGACCGAGCAGGGCCTTTTGTATACCAAGGATACTTATGCAGAGCTTGCAAAAAACTGGAACAAACGCTCTTATATCAAAGCAATGTGCCTGCATGTTGCTCATGACTGCAACCTGCGCTGCAAGTATTGCTTTGCCTCAACCGGCAGTTTTGAAGGGAAACGTTCCATCATGGAACTGGGAACAGCCAAAAAGGCAATTGACTTTTTAATTGCCAGCAGCGGACAACGCCGGAATCTGGAAGTCGATTTCTTTGGCGGAGAGCCTTTGATGGCTTTGGACACAGTCAAAGAGACCGTCCGGTATGCAAGAGAACAGGAAAAAAAATTCGATAAGAACTTTCGTTTTACCATTACGACAAATGGGATTTTATTGGACGATGAGACGGATCGGTTTATAAATGAGGAGATGTCGAATGTCGTATTGAGCATAGACGGCCGAAAAGAGATCAATGATGCGATGCGCGGAAAAGGCGTATACGACAAGATCCTTCCGCGTTTCAAAAAGCTGGCGGATGAACGCGGGCAGACGAATTATTATGTACGCGGAACCTTCACCGCAAAAAATCTGGACTTTGCAAATGATGTGCTTCATCTTGCTGATCTTGGATTTTTACAAACCAGCGTGGAACCGGTTGTAGAAGAAGAGCCGGGCCACGATTATGAATTAAAAAGGGAACATCTGCCTCAAATATTTGCTGAGTACGAACGCCTTGCATATGAATACGTCAAACGCCGCAAAGAAGGAAGAGGATTCCAGTTCTTTCACTTTATGGTGGATCTTAATCAAGGTCCCTGCATTGTCAAGCGCATGTCTGGCTGCGGTGCGGGACACGAATATGTAGCGGTTACGCCAGAGGGAGATATCTATCCCTGCCATCAGTTTGTCGGCAATCCTGATTTTGCAATGGGCAATGTATATGACGGAACCATTGATGAAAGCTTAAAGAAAAAATTTGAATGTTCCAATGTCTACACAAAAAAGGCTTGTGAACACTGCTTTGCCAAATTTTATTGCAGCGGCGGATGCAGTGCAAATGCCTATAAGTTTAACGGAGATATTGACATCCCTTATGACATGGCTTGTGAAATGGAGCGAAAGCGTACTGAATGCGCCATTTATATTGCAGCAGAGGCAGCGTGTGAAGAAGACATTTGAGTTTGCCGGCAAGTGAAGCAAGCCATAATCGGAATGGAGCGGTGTGCATGAATCCCGGAAGAAAAAAAGACATTCTGTTTTACAGCATTATATTTGTATTGATCGCTTCTATGCTCGCTCTTCTGTTTTGGCTGCGTTCTGCCGGCACGCAGAGCGAAGAGCAGGTTCTGGCAGCAAATTCAGAACTAAAAGAAAAATTGGGAGAAGGCGGAACCGCGATTATTTCTGCCACCATAGAAGGAGCTGTGATCAATCCCGGGACTTATTATCTCAACGAAGGCTCAAATGTTGGGGATCTTGTGGACTTGGCCGGAGGTTACCGCTCAGACGCAGAACAGAACACACTGGAGGAAGAAGCTCTTTTGACGGACGGCCAGAATATTCGAGTTGAAAAGAAGGAATCCAATGCGGCAGAACAGGAGGATCCGGACGGGAAACTTGATATCAACAGCGCAACCGCCTCGCAGCTGGATGAACTGCCTGGGATTGGAGTAACGCTTGCAGCGCGTATTGTTTCGTACCGCGACCAATACGGAAAATTTACGCGGATTGAGGAAATTATGAATGTTCCGGGAATCGGAGAGACTCGCTATGAATCCCTCAAGGATTATATAAAAGCAGAATAGTAAGGAGAGCAAATCATGAAAGTTTTAATCGTAGATGACGAAAAGCTTCTGGTCAAAGGCATGAAATTCAACTTCGAACAGGATGGCTATGAAGTAGAAACGGCCTATGACGGCGAGGAAGCATTAAAAGCTGCCCGTGACAGCAGCATTGATATCATCATTCTTGATCTGATGCTGCCAAAAATCGACGGGCTGGCGGTATGCCAAAAAATCAGGGAATTTTCGAATGTTCCCGTTATCATGCTGACGGCCAAAAATGAAGATATGGACAAAATAATGGGTTTGGAATACGGGGCAGACGACTATTTGACAAAGCCCTTTAATATTCTGGAGCTTAAAGCACGTGTCAAAGCCATTCTGCGGCGTTTGAACCATTCCGGAAACAATGCCGGCGGGACCGGTTCATCCGGGAAAAAGAAAGTCACAAGCGGCGACATTGAGCTGGACTATAATCTGAGAAGAGTTTCTATCAAAGGAAAGGTAATTAATTTAACCGCCAAGGAATTCGATCTTTTGGATTTATTTGTAAACAATCCCGGACGAGTCTACAGCCGGGAAAGCCTGCTCGATATTGTATGGGGATACGACTATCCAGGCGATATTCGTACCGTAGATGTCCATGTGCGGCGCTTACGCGAGAAAATCGAACCGCTTCCGGCTGAACCCATCTATATTTATACGAAATGGGGGGTAGGTTACTATTATAAAGAAGCTTAATTTTAAACGGAAGGCGGGTTCGCTGAAACTTCAGCTTGTGCTGACCTACTTTTTTATCGTGCTGCTTACCCTATTTCTGTTTAGTATCTACATGCTTTCTTCAACAGAGAAGTATTTGGTCTCTAAGGATCGCGGCCGCCTTTATGTAGACGCAAACGTGATTGCCAACGCCTTGGCAGATCCTTTATGCAACGAGGAGCCATTGACAGAAAAAAATGTAAAAATTGAAAATATAGATACAACCGGCACACGGGTCCTGATCTGTGATCAAAATATGACGGTGCTGTATGATACTGCCAATGTGGATAATTGGGCCGGCAAAACGATGGTGTCCGATATGCTCTCGCAGGCAATTTCAGGGGAAGACGTTGATTCCTTTACCAAGGATGAAGAACATGGCTACTATTTGGAAGTAGGCGTGCCGATTATCAAAGATTCCGATGTCTTAGGCGCAGTTGTTCTGAATTCCTCACTGCAAACAACGCAGGCATTCATCGAAGACACACGGACAACTCTTTTATTCATCACTGTCGTAATCAGCATCATTATAGGCTTACTTAGTTCATTCATCGCTGAATTAGTCACATCACCTGTTGAGAAACTGATTGCAGTGACGAAGAGCATTGCAACGGGAAATTTTGACCGCCATGTGAAAGTAACCGGAACCAGGGAGCTTATGGAATTGGCAGATGCGTTTAATTCCATGACGGATAAGCTTAATGATCTTGAACAAAAAAGGCAGATGTTTGTATCCGACGCCTCGCATGAACTCAAAACGCCACTTTCCGGGATCAAATTGGTAGCAGATTCTATCATGCAGATGGATGTGTTGGATAAAGAGGTTGTCCATGATTTTCTCACGGATATGAACAGTGAAGTCGATCGCTTAACCAGAATTATCGACCGTTTGCTCAAGCTGACCAAAACGGACACTGTATCGGTGCCGAGTATTGAGCAGAAAAAAGTATCCATTAATGACCTGGTTCAGAAAATTATTTCCCGTCTGCGTCCAATTGCCTTGAAAAAGCGGATTAAATTAGAAATTACAGAAGAAGTACCGGCCGAAGCTGTAATTGTAGAAGATAAAATTTACGAGGCGATTTATAATATCGTTGACAATGCGATCAAGTACAGTGATACACGGTCTAAAGTTCAAATTGCAATCAAAAAAGATGAGGAGTCAGTTCGCATCTCTGTAACAGATACGGGAATCGGCATTCCAGAGGGGGAGATCAATGACATCTTTGAACGGTTTTACCGGGTGGATAAAGCCCGCGCACGTGATACAGGCGGAACAGGCTTGGGTTTGGCTATTGCCTTAGAGGCAGTACGCTATCACGGTGGAAAAATAGAAGTGTCCAGCCGCGAGGGCGAGGGCAGCACCTTTACCATTGTACTCAAAACTCCAAAAGATGATATTATTATTTAGACAGTTATATAAAAAATAAGCAAACAAAAATATGCCTTTTTCTGCTGAAAATTTAGGTATTCATTACACTTACCTATATTCGCAGGAAGGAATGACTGCCGTATATCACAAAAAACAGAATTTAGGATTTAATAATTTTGTAAATGTTTTATTGTATAATAAAATAAGTATATTAAAAAAGCATATGATAAAGGGGCAGTATCTTTGAAGTGCTCATTCAAATCGTGTCTGTCTTATATCACTTTCAAAGAGAACAAAGCAAGATCCAGTAAATCAGCATGGCATATTGCCCAAAAGTAACGGGCCGTTCTCAATAGGAGGAATTAAAATGAAAAGAAAAACAATTCTATGGATTGTTATATGTTGTTTAATTATCATTGGAATCGGTGTTGCTATTTTTCTGTTGGTAAGGCCATCACAAACGCCTGCTCCATATGAAACAGGAGATATTTCCTATAATGTATATTTTTTGAACAAAACGAAGGATGCTTTAACAGAGGAAATTCGGATCTATAATTACCAGGAAGAGAACATTGAGTATAAGCTGATCGGAGATCTCATTGCCGGGCCGACTGATACTGAAAATAATATGCGCGCCATCGGCAGCGATGTGAAAGTTTTAAACATTCAGACAAAAGACGAAATCACAACTGTGAATTTTTCCTCGGAATTTGGAGAGGTTTCCGAAAACGACACGCTGCTTGCTTCCTATACTGTAGTTAAAACATTATCACAGCTCGAAGGTGTGTCAAAAGTGATGATTGAGATTGACGGAAAGCCGCTGACAGACAGCTCCGGAGAAGCACGGGAGCCCTTTACAGCAGAAGATATCGTTATCGCATCCGCCACAAAAAAAACTACAGAATTGACCGTTACTCTCTATTTCTATGACGAGAACGTACAGTATTTAATGAAGGAAGAGCGGAGCATCACAGCTTCCAACAATGACCCAATCGAAAAATATGTTGTCGAAGAACTCATAAAAGGTCCGACTCAAAGCGGCTTGATTGCAACCTTAGATCCGGAAAGCAAATTAATTAGTGTTCAAACCAAAGACAAGACCTGCTTTGTCAACTTCACAGCCGATTTCATTGATAAAAACACCGGTGGCTCGGCCAAAGAAGAGGGTGCAATTTATTCCATTGTAAACTCACTGACAGAGCTGGATGGAATCGAAAACGTACAATTTTTAATTGAAGGAAAAAAAGTTGATTCGTTTGGAAGCTTTGCTTTCAATGAGCCGTTTGAACGGGATAACAAGAGAATACAACAGTAAAGGAAACCGGCACAAACACTGTGCCGGTTTTTATAAAAAGAAAAATCAGATAAATCCAAAAAAAAGCTTGATTTTTCAATTTCATTATGCTATACTACTTTAGTACTAAAAATTGTGGCTGTAATTTTGCCGGAGAGTGTATCGGCAGCTTTATGTCTGTATACATTTTTAGTGGATGTTATTTTGTATTTGTGCCGCTAGCTCAGCTGGATAGAGCGTCTGGCTACGGACCAGAAGGTCGGGGGTTCGAATCCTCTGCGGCACGCCAAGTACCATGCGGATTTTCTAAAATCTGCATGGTATTTTGTTTTTCACAGAAAAATTATCCACGAATCTTTATTGGCGGACTCATTCTCGGCACTTTTTGTTCTTCCTTCGGGAAATCCATTTTTTCTGATAGATTACACGCGCCAAAATTACAGCAGTATCAGAAATTTGATTGTCAATAAGAATATGAATTTACTCACTATAACACAATCAAAATATCAGTGCTTTTTGCGGCACATAGATTGACATTCTTTTTAACCGATAGTATAATTTTAGAAAAAAGATTGCGTTAAAGACTCTTTAAAAAGACGGATTCAACCATTAGATGCAAAATATTCAAACAATCAGTTATATTTATAATTCATAAACATTACGGGATTACCGAAAATATTAATCTATGTTCCTGCTTTATGGCAGAATTTACTCTTTTAGAGGTGGAATTTTGATGTGATGGTACTCTATATTAATCAAAACCGGCCGGAAAGACAAAAATTGCAGCATCATAAGAGGTGCATTAAATTGCTGTGTTGCTTTCCTTAGATTACTGCTATTAGTTTGAAAGGGAAATCTTCTAGGATACAGGGACGATTATAACACAAAGTGATAAAATGAATGTTATTGGCTGGGGCCGAGCTCACAGAAACTGATCAAATCAAAGCTCTTTCTCATGATATTTGAATCAAAACGTTTATTTTTACAGATTGCTCGAAGACAGCTGTTCCCCTGGTGTGTTAACAACAGAATCAATATGTCAGGTATTATCTTCATCGATGAAAGAGACGTCATCTGATACTTGAACGCTTTTTCGCAAACAAATTGTACGGTTAATTGCCGGTCTCCCAAAAATCATTTCGCACATAGTACAGCACAAATTTTCCAGTTCAAATTTTATCAGGGAATCTGATTTTAATGATTAATGGGGAAGGAAAATAATAAATAAAGATTTTGAATGAATAAAAAATGACCGGCAGTCAATAAAATCAGTTAACGGAATTGGGCTGGCTGAATCAATATCAGAAGGGAAGGAAATGAGGCGCTGTGGAAAAAAAGACGCTATTATTTATTTGATTTAATTGCGATCACAATGAGGTGCAGTGTGCTGCATACATCAAATGCAATTTTACAAATGATACTTTCAGGTATTTTACCGGTATTTCAAATAGTTGTGATCGCTAATTTTATTGATCAGATTACAGTTGCGTTGTCCAATGGAACAGGGTTCCAAGAAGTTTTTTTAACAACTGTCATTATGCTGGTAATTGGCGGATATCAATATATCGGTTCACTTTTATCAAATACCTCGATGAGATATATTGAAATTCACTTGATGGATTATTGCAGTGATACTCTTGTCAACAAAATTTCCAAGGTTGAATACCGGTATATTGAAGATCAGGGTACGCAGGAAAAAATACAGAGAGTTTCCAAAGACGCGCCAGAAGAAATACTAAAAGGCTTTAAAAATCTTCTTTCTTTTGTTTCTTTGGTTGTCCAGGTGATTGGAGTAATAATTATTTTGGCAAAAAGCGCGTGGTGGGCAGCGCTTTTAATTACTTTTGTATCGATACCATTGTTATTTTTTAGTGCAAAAAGCGGTAAGGCGACCTATCAGGCTAAGATGGAAGTGACAGGGCTTAAAAAAAGAGCCGCGTATATCAGCACTGTCTTAACCGGCAGAGAAAGCGCTGAGGAGAGACAGCTTTTCGGTTATGCCGGCGAGTTGAACCGGAGATTTAAAGAAAATTTCAGCAAAGTCTTGTCAAAGGAGATTGGAACACGTATCCGATGGTACATTAAATTAAAATTCGGCGGCATTCTGGTTGGGCTGATCACGATTTTAGTTGCCGTTGTCCTAATTTTCCCTTTAGTTGCCGGAAACATAACGTTTGGTATATATATGTCTTTGGTAAACGGCTGCAACAGTCTGGCTGAGTTATTATCATGGCGCCTTACTGAATATGTAGATAATTTAACAAGGTGCAGCGTCTTTTTGCGTGATATGTCGGAGCTTTATCAAATGGAGGAAGAAACACATGCGCAGGATAAACCAGCTGAAATTCTTACTTTTCAATCTCTTGTTTTTCAAAATGTCAGTTTTAAATATCCCGGTACAGGCAAGTATATACTAAAAAATATGAATTTGAAAATTGAACCTGGAAAATCATATGGTTTTGTAGGGCCTAACGGCTGCGGTAAAACTACGGTTACAAAATTGCTGACTGGACTATACCGGGATTATGAGGGGAGCATTCTTTTAGACGGCAAAGAGCTGAAGACCGTTTCACTCGACCAACTCAAAGGGACATTTTCTGAAGTGTTCCAGGATTTTGCGCAGTATTACATTTCATTGGAAGATAACATCAGCATTGGGAACGTTTTGCACGAAGACACAAAAGCGCTTCAAAAGGCGATCGATTATGTATCGTTACGTGGCGCAGTGGAAAAACTGCCGCAAAAAGAGCAAACACCGCTGGGGAGGATACTGGACAATGGTTCGGATCTGTCGGGCGGGCAATGGCAGCGGGTGGCCCTGGCACGGGTATTGGTAAATCCCGCTCCGATCTGTATTTTGGATGAACCTACAGCCTCCATGGATCCTATCGCAGAATCCCGGCTGTATGAGGAATTTGACAAGCTCAGAAAAGATCGGACTACGCTGTTTATTAGCCATAGACTTGGTTCTATGCGGCTTGTAGACCATATTTTTGTAATTACGGACGGTAAGGTAATCGAACAAGGGACGCATGATGAGCTTTTGAATCGAAAGGGCGTATATGCTGAAATGTTTGATAGTCAAAGGAAGTGGTATGAATGAGTCAAAAAAAAGTATCAACTATAAAAACGATTAAACGAATCCTACCAATGTTTATGAAAGCAACGCCGTTATATTTTACGCTTTTTGTCCTAATAGCATTAATTCATGGGCTTTCATGGAGCTTTATGGTGAATGTAACGCAAAATCTTTTTGATACAGTGGAACAGTCCGTGTTCGGAGATAGGCCGCTGCATGATATCTGGTGGGCACTTGCCTTTTTTGGCATTACATCGATCATTCAGCAGTTGTTAACTGCTTTTCACAGTTTCATGTATGTACCGTTTAATGAATATTCAAAGGGATATTTTTCACAAAAAATGCACCAAAAAGTATCCAGGCTTCCACTCGTCGCTTTTGAAAACCCCGACGTGATGAATACAATTAATAAAGCAGATGAAGGGGTAAACAAAATGTTCGGCATGGTATTTAACTTTATCATGCTGCTCACATTTTTCCTTCCCTATATCATTTATATGGCAATTTATTTCTGGGTGGTTTCGCCCAGCCTCTCCTGCATCATTTTAGCGCTTGCAATTCCAATCATTGCAGGGCATAAAATAGAAACCAAATTTGCATCCAAACTGGAAGATCAGTCTGCTGTACCAAGGCGCCAGGCAGATTATTACAAACAGTGCATCTGTGATCCGAAATATTTTAAAGAAACAAGGTTATTGGGCGCATTTGAGCATTTTTATTCGCTCTTTCGTTCTTCGCTTGACTGTCTTATCAATATTAGAAAAGAAAATGCGCGCAATAGTACGCTTGTACAGCTCAGTACAAATGTTATAACCTTCCTCGGATATATTGTTGTATTAATTTTAATGATTATGGCTGTTGCGAATGGAAAACTCTCTGTTGGAGGCTTTGCCGCCTTCTTTATGGCATTAAATCAACTGCAAGGCAGACTTATGGGCTCGATTGGAATAATAGGAAGTCTCGGCAATGAAGTCAATGCAGTGAATAATTATCTGGCCTTTTTTGATCTGCCGGAGAATGAAGAGCCAGTATCTATTACATCGCCGTGCGGTATCAAATTAAAGAATGTGAGTTTTACTTATCCAGATGCAAAAGAAAGCTCTTTGCAGAATATAACTCTTGATATTAAAAGCGGGGAAACGGTAGCCTTCGTCGGCGAAAACGGCGCCGGAAAAACCACACTGATCCGAATCATTACCGGTCTTTTTAAACCGGATCAGGGAGAAGTTTGCTATACTTCCGCTCCAAATTCACAGGCGAAAAAAGATTCCTATACTGGAATATCTGCGGTATTCCAAAAATTTCAGAAGTACCAGCTATCGCTAAAAGATAATGTCAGAATCAGCGATTTTAACAGCCAGGAGGATGAAAGTTCGGTTAAATCCGCTCTCGATTATTGTGATTTTTCATATAATAATCTTGACAACGGCCTTGAAACACAGCTTTCAAAAGAATTTGGGGGAATTGACCTCTCCGGAGGACAGTGGCAGCGGGTTGCCATAGCCAGAGGAATTTACCGAAAGCATCATATCATCATTCTGGATGAGCCAACGTCTGCCATTGATCCGGTAGAAGAGACAAAAGTATATGAGAAATTTGCAAAAATGTCAAAAGGTGTTACTTCTATTTTAGTGACGCACCGGTTGGGTTCAGCGAAAATTGCAGATAAAATTGTCGTGCTTGATAAAGGGCGCATTGTTGAAGTCGGCGGGCATGAAGAGCTGATGAAAAACAAGGGAAAATATTTTGAAATATATTCCACACAAGCAAAATGGTATCAATAATAGTACCGCAGTGCAATGGAATAAATACGATGGGATAACGGAAAACAGCAACTTATGTTTTATCCGGCTGAAGCGCTCCCATTTGAGCTGCTTTTTGATCTATAAAATCGGACGGGAAAGGACTGGCGCCTATGACGCTAAAACAAAGATCCTACAAGGCCTTCGATGCAATACGGCTATCCTTTCAGGCATCACCGCTTTGCACGGTCTTGCGCATTTTACTGTCATTCATCTATGCCATTATGCCCACGGCGGCTTTGGCCGTATCGACGGCGGATTTTGTTGATGCAGCCAGCGCAATACTGAAAAACGGACGCCCCTACGGCGATATCTTTCTGCCGCTGGCGTTGTTGTTAGCAGTACTAGGCATATACACCAATATTGGAGCAATCATTGAGCTAATCAACGCGCGGATCAATTTAAGCCTTCAGCAAAAACTAAAACCGGCAGTTGTAGAAAAGCAAACATTGTTGGATTTTAAACACATTGAAAATTCGGATAGCTGGGAATTGATTTCGCGTGTTTCGCGGGATCCGGTAAAAGCGATTACAGAAGGCTTTGCTGCCTTTATGACATTCATGCAAATCATTGTTAACGTATCTGCGCTGCTCATACTGATTGCGGCCCAGGTATGGTGGGCAATGCTAATTGTTCTCGCATTTTCCATCCCGATGTTCTGGCTTTCCATGCGGGCGGGGAGAAAAAATTATCAGGCTGGGCGCGATGTGGAAAAATTTAACCGCCGGACAGAATATTTGAATGAGGTGTTAATTGGACGCGATGCAGTAGACGAGCGTACCCTGTTTGGTTACGGCGAAGCAATCAGCCAGCTATGGCAGGAACAGTATAAAATTGGCTGGATGCACCAGCTGAAAGTTACGGCCAAAACATTTTTGGTTACAAAGGGCTCGAGCATGATGATATCTCTCATCGCAATCTTGATTGCACTTACGCTGATATCACCTGTGATAAATGGCTCCATGTCTGTGGGTATGTTTATGGGAATTGTGAGTGCCGTATTTGGCATGGCCAATCAAATCGGCTGGCAGATGTCCTCTTCTCTTGAAAATATCTCCAAAACAACAGAGTACATGAAGGACTTATCTGCTTTTGTGGAATTAAGCCAAGCAGACGGTGCCGCCGCACTTCCGGATAAAGAACCGATATCTTTTGAAAAATTGGAATTCCGTAATGTCCGGTTCCAATATCCCAGCGGCAATCGTTATATACTGGACGGGATGAGCTTTACCTTAGAAAAAGGACGGCATTATGCTTTTGTTGGAAAAAATGGCATGGGCAAGACCACAATCACAAAATTGCTTACAGGCTTATACACAGAATATGAAGGCGAGATATTGATTAACGGAACAGAACTGCGGCAATATCCGGCAAGCACGTTAAAGGCGCTCTTTTCATTGGTTTATCAGGATTTTGCAAAATATTACATACCATTATCAGATAATATTTCGCTGGGTGATGTTGCAAAACAAACCTTCGGCGGAATTTCCAAAAGAGAGTTGGAAAATGCGGCTGTACAGGCGGGTTTGAGCAATACGATCTCCATGTTAAAAAACGGGTTGGACACACCGCTGGGTAAGATAAAAGAAAATGGACAGGACTTATCAGGGGGACAATGGCAGCGCGTAGCCATTGCACGGTCATTTATATCGCGGGCACCAGTAAAAATACTGGATGAGCCTACTGCCGCCCTGGATCCCATTAGTGAAAGCCAAATATATGAAGAATTTGAAAAACTGACAAGAAATAAAACGACCATTTTCATTAGCCATCGTCTTGGTTCTACTAAGTTAGCAGACGAGATATTGGTTGTAGGGAACGGAAAAATTGCGGAGCGCGGTACCCACGAGGAATTAATGAAAGCCGGAGGACGGAGGCGGGATTGGTTCTGAACGATACGGGACTTAGCTATGATGTTATGTTATCCCCGGAATTCGGCGGGGTTGATTTGTCGGGCGGCCAGTGGCAGCGAATCGCTATTGCACGGGGGTTGTATCGCAGCCATGAATTCATTGTGCTGGATGAGCCTACTGCCGCTATTGATCCCATCGAAGAAACAAAAATATATACGATGTTTCGGGATTTATCAAAAGGCAAGTGCGCCATTATTGTAACTCATCGTTTGGGTTCTGCCAAACTGGCGGATCGGATCGTTGTAATGGATAATGGCAAAATTGCCGACATGGGGACCCACGAAGAATTAATTGCACGTCCGGGCAAATATGCCGAAATGTGGGCGGCTCAAGCCCAATGGTATGAAAGAGAGGCAGAATGATTTATTGATTCTGTGAATTCAGGGACAGATGGAAATGACATCAACTCTGCGGATGCAGTTTGAAACCTCTGCCGAACGCTATATGGAATCAAACAAGCTTTACCTCTAATGCGCAGAACCAAAGCGTATTTTTTGCAAAAATTGTCCAAAAATTTATCTCCTGTCAAAATAAAATTGTCTCAAGCGTAGGCAACAAATTAGCAGTAACGCATGAGACAATTTTTTTGCATAAATTCTACTTGTGTTATCGTCCATCACAAAGTTGGTTATTTTTTAAGGGGTTTTTCCAAGCAAACCAGCTACGCATCAAATTACAAGATTCACTAGCCTGCCTTTTGCATAGAAAAACTTCCGGATCGGTTTATCTCCCAGTGCTGCAAGCGTTTTATCATCCGACAGCACAATTTCTTTTACTTCTTCTTCAGTCGCATCGGCAGGAATCGTGACATGCGATTTGATCTTTCCCAAAATTTGAACCGCAATCTCTATTTCATTGGATGAAATCAGTGTTTGGTCATATTTCGGCCAGCTTTGCTGATATATATGCCCAATTCCATTTGTCATCTCCCACATTTCCTCTGTTATATGCGGCGCAACCGGATTCAAAAGGATATCCGCACGATATTTACATTCCCTTTTCATCATGATATATTTTATAAAATTTTTCACTTGATAAAATCTTCCAAAATTTCCAGTAAAGTCGTTATGTATTTTTATTGTTCGCTCTAACACTGTGCTAAGGAGGTAAAAGGAGATGAGCCAAATCTGGTCAAAATGTATTCAAATTTCATTCTCCATTTCAGCTGGTTATTCTTCTTTGCAGATAGGGTATACTGGAAATGACAGTGTAATATAGAGTGTCTGGTTCCGATATTCTGCTCTGATTTTTCCTCCCATCTGCTCGGTTAGATGCTTTGCGATCGACAAGCCCAATCCGCTGGAGCTGCGGCCGGTTTCTACGGTAAAAAAGCGGTCAAACAGCCGGCCTACTGTCACAGCGGACAAGCTGGCCGCTGTGTTGGCAAATACAATTTCTCCGCTCTCCCCTATCACGATGGACAAGTCCCCGTCGCTGTATTTTAACGCATTGCTTAAGATATTTTCCAAGATACGTGAAAGCGCGTTTCGGTCCGCATAACATTCTGCCTTAATGGAAGGAATTGAGATTTTCGGCGTGATGCCTTTTTCTTTCAGTACTGCATAAAATGCCGCGATGCTTTCCTCCACCGCCTGATTTAAGTTAATTTTCTCAATGAACAATTCCTCTTTCGCCGAAACAGCCGTCAAATAGCGGAACAATTCATCCGTTAAATTTTTCATAAACTCCGTCCGGTTTCGAATCCGTTTTACATAGCGTACGGCTTTTTCTGAATTCTCCTCCTGTTCCAAAAGCTCCAGATAACCGCTGATGGCCGTCAAAGGGGTGCGCAGATCATGCGAGATGTTAGCAACCGCTCTCTTTAGTTCCAAATCGCCGTTCTGATAGCGAAGGCGTTCCGTCCGCAAAAGCCGAAGCTGATCGTTCAAAGTATCTGCCAGCTTCCGCATACTGCGGTCCCCGCTGGAAATATCGATCAGAGTATTCGTTTCTGTGTGAATCCGGGACGAAAACTCTGCGCAGATCTCCTGCGCAGAGTTTTTCATTGCCATAATTTTGATTACAAGCAGCAAAATAATAAAACCGAAAATAATACAAACAGCAGAGAGTAACGCACTCATAAGTTTCTCCTTTATTTCAGATCTTTTTTCCGGAACAGCAAAATTCCAACTGCATTGACCAGCACAATGATCCCCAGGGAATAAAACGGCATTCTCTCCGGATGCGGCGCAGTCCCGCTGGAAATTTGCAGACACTGTCCGCTGGGCAGTAAATCCACAAAAAACTGAAGGATTTCCCGAAGATTCCCGCTTACATAATTGGGGTTAGGAATCCGTTCCAAAATCATCTCACCATCGATCATCCGCATAGTATCAATGTATTCTGCGGAGGATAACAGCGCAGTCAGATAGGCCAATGCAAACATGACAATTACAGTTCCCAGAAGCGAAATCACCGCAGCAGCGGCTTTATTGGAGATCAGCACAGCCAGCAAATGAAAAATTGCAGCATAAGCGATAACAGCCAAAGTGCCGTCTGCAGCCAGTAAAAGCACAGTATGCCACTCCATCTGAAATCCGCCGAACAGCGGGATCCCAATAGCGCAAACTGCGGCCATATAGATACAGTTTAACAGCACGCCCGCCGCCGCACAAGTGAAAAAACCGGATAAATAAATTTCTACCCGGCTTCGTCCTACAATGATCTTGTTGCGCAGAGTCCCGTCACTGTATTCCGTTCCAATAAACAGGCTCACCAAAGCCGCCATAACAAGTCCAGGCACTGCTATGATCCCGCCGATTCCATATCCATTGAAAAACAAGCCGTCAAAAGCGATTGTCTCTTGGACCATGCCGCCGCCTTTGTTCGTCCACAAACAGACCAAACCTGCAAAGGCCGCCATAAACGCCGCAAACATCCAAAACAGCTGATATCCCCAAAGCCGCTTACCATAAGCGCGAAGCAATTTATTCATTTCCCCCGCCTCCAATCAGTCTGATATAATAGCTCTCCAGGCTTTCATCCCGCTCGTGTATGGACTGAATCCGGCAGTTTTCATGAACCAGCGCCATAGTCAGCTCCGTCACCTGGACTGTTCCGAAAACATCCGCTGTATCGTCGGATACAATGGAATATTCCAAATGAAAGCAGTCTAAAATCCGCACAAGGGCCCCAACATCCGTCACTTTTAACCGAATGCACTTTCGGCAGGCGGCCTCCAGCTCCTTTGCGCTGATTTCCTGGACAATTCTTCCATTGTCAATAAAACCATAGTGCGTTGCAATCTTGGACAATTCATCTAACATATGGCTCGAAATCAGCACGGTAATTTGATGTTCGCGATTGAGCCTGAGAATAAGCTCTCTCATTTCAACGATTCCCTGCGGATCCAGCCCGTTTGCCGGCTCGTCCAAAACCAAAAAGTCGGGGTCTCCGGCCAAAGCAACCGCAATTCCCAGCCGCTGACGCATGCCGAGAGAAAAATTCTTTGCTTTTTTCTTTCCAGTATTGGAAAGGCCAACGCGCTCAAGCAATTCTTCCACTCCGCGGAATGAGGGCAGTCCCAAAACCCGGTACTGCATTTTCACATTTTCCTCTGCCGTCATGTTGAGATAAAGAGAAGGCGTTTCAACCACCGCGCCCATTCTCCGGCGCGATTTTAAAATCTCTTTGTCCGTATTTTTCCTTCCGTACAAGACATATTCACCTTCCGTGGGAGCCTGAAGACCGCAGATAAGACGGATCAGCGTCGTTTTCCCCGCTCCATTCTTTCCCACAAACCCATATATAGCGCCTTTTTCTACCGTCATATCCAAATGATCCAGCGCCTTGAAATCATGGTAGTGCTTGCTCAGATGATTCGTACTTAATACAGCTTCCACATCACTGCCTCCTTCATTTTTGTTCTGCCAGAAGTAAAATTCTTTCCTGCGGCAAAGTCCGCAGGAGAATTTTCGCTTCTGCATGGATTACTTTAACAGGACAGGGTTAAGAAAGCGGTAAAGAAAACAGTTAAGAAACAGTAAAAATTTATGTTTCCCGCAGTTTAAATCCAATTCCCCAAACCGATTCAATGAAATCAAATCCATTGATTTCCCGCAGCTTTTTTCGAAGATTGCTGATGTGTACTTTCAGCGAGCTTTCTACGCAGTCGGGCGTATCTGAGCTGATCTCTTCCAGCAGCCGTGTTTTTGTAATCACCTGAGAGGGATTGTGCAAAAGAAGCTTTAGGATGGCGAATTCTGTCTTGGTAAGCTTCACATCGGTTCCCTGCACTGAAACGGTGCGGGTATCCAAGTTCATCGACAGCGTATTATATTGCAGAATCGGTTCCTCATGCTCCAATGGCTTTCTGCGGAGCTGGACAGTGATCCTCGCCAGGAGCTCTTTTGCTTCAAACGGTTTAGTTATATAATCCACGGCTCCTCTCAAGAGCAAATTCACTTTATCCTGTACACCCGCTTTGGCGCTTAAAACGATCACAGGTATCCCGCAAATATGCCGGAGCACTTCTTCTCCATCCAATCCGGGAAGCATTAAATCGAGCAAAATCAAATCCGGCCGTTTGGAGGACAAAAGCAAGAGCGCTTCCGTTCCAGAGTATGCACGCAGAACACGGTATTGTTCCCGAACCAACAGTTCTTCTAACAAGTTCCCAATGTCAATGTCGTCGTCTATGACCAAAATTGTTTTCATCTTTCTTCTCTCTCCAATATGCTCGTGAGTAAGCTTTCTTTTCCAACTTAGAACCAATATTATGACGCAGCGGCAGGATGATTCCTTTCATTTCTGCGGCGCAAAAACAGCAAAAAGCAGAGGCATGAATGCCTCTGCATGAAAAAAGACTTTAACGTTCCCAGCTAATCCCGCGCAATGATCACCAGCGCATTTCCTTTGGAACAGATTATTTTTGCGCTTTCCCGCGTTAATACATTGCTGATTCCCCGGGAAGACCCGAAAAGAAGGGGCTCCCCATGCAGCTCATAGTACAGCCCTTCCGTCACAACGCCCTCCAGGTCACCCTCCAGAGGGACAATGGAAAGCGTATCCCCAATATTTGCGGCTACAGACAGTTCTTTTTCCAAATAGTAAACGCGGTTGTGTTCATTCAAAACCATGCCCTGTGCACCGGAAGCATGGATTTTTTTTAAGAGAAATAAATTCGCCAGTGAATGATCCATCCGGGAACCCAGGCAGCCAAACAGAATAACTTCGTCGAATCCCTCTTCCAGAGCATAATCGACGGCAATTTCCGTATCCGTAGCGTCTTTTTCCACCGGGTAGGTTAAAATCTCCCGGCAGATAACGCGCTCGCGTTCCATCGAATCAAAATCGCCCAAAACGACATCGGGGACGAGCCCCAGCCTGGCAACATGGGCATAGCCGCCATCCGCACAGATGATAAAATCCCCCGGCAGTACAAAATCCTGATAAAACTCCGGATTCTTCATCTCTCCATTTGCAATAATAACGGCTCTCATTCTTCCATCGCTCCCAAAAAACTTTTTACCGCCTCCGCCGGCGACGGAGCGCCAAACACGGCACTTCCGGCTACGATTACATTTGCGCCTGCTTTTTGTACCATTTTGACATTGGAAAGCGAGATCCCGCCGTCCACCTCAATATCCAGCTGATTGCCTGCCAAGTGCCTAAGTTCCCTGATTTTTTCCGTTACATAGGGTATGTATTTCTGTCCGCCGAATCCTGGATTTACGCTCATCAGCAGGACAAGATCCACGCGATCCAGGATACAGGCCGCCTGGCTGAGGGGAGTTGCCGGATTTAAGGCAATGCCGGCCTTTTTCCCTTCCGCATGGATGAGCTGTACGCAGCGGTCGAGATGCCGCGTTGCCTCGGCATGAACGGTAATCACATCGCTGCCGGCGGCCGCAAATTCATGGATATAACGTTCAGGCTCCTCAATCATCAAATGCGTGTCGAAAACCATTTTGCTGTGCGGACGCAGTGCTCCGATCACCGGCGCACCGAAGGTAATGTTGGGAACAAACAATCCATCCATTACGTCCAAATGGAGCCACTGGGCTCCCGCCTCTTCTACTAATCCAATCTGATTTCTCAAATCCGAAAAATCCGCTGCGAGCAGCGACGGAGCCAGGCTTATCATTTTTCCCATTCCTTTCTTTCTTTCAGTTTTTCATACAGTATCTGGTAGCTTTCCCAGCGCGACGGAGCGATTTTGCCCTCCCGCACGGCCTGCCGGACGGCGCATTCCTCTTCCCTGGTGTGCGAACAGTCCGAAAAAGGGCAGTCCCCGGCATATTCCAGAAGATCCGGAAAATACCCAATCAGGTCTCTTGCCCGAACGTCAATTACCTCAAACGAACTAAATCCCGGCGTATCGAACACATAAGTGTCCGGAGCCAGTTCAAACAACTCAACGTGCCGGGTGGTATGGCGGCCGCGTTCGATTTTCCCGCTGATCTCCGATGTCTTGAGTCCCAAACGCCCGTCAATTGCATTCAAAAGGCTGGATTTTCCAACGCCGGATGCTCCGGCAAACGCTGTCAGTCCGCCGGTCAAAGCCTCGCGGACGGCTTCGATCCCTTCTCCTTCTTTCGCACAGGTTGGGAAAACTCGAAAGCCCGCCTTTTGGTAGATTTCCTCTACGAAAGAGGGATCCGCACGGTCAATTTTGTTAATGCAAAGGGCCACACGGATTCCCTGCGAAAGTGCAGAAACCATTATTTTATCCAGCAGGAAAGGATCCGGGTCCGGCGAGGCCGCTGCTGTCACAACAAAAAGGCTGTCTATGTTTGCAACGGGCGGCCGCACCAGCTGATTTTTCCGCGGCAGGATTTCTTCTATTCTCCCGCTGCCATGTTCTCCCGTTAAAACCATAACCCGGTCGCCTACCATGGGAACAAGCTGATCCTTACGGAACCGGCCGCGCGCTTTGCATGTGACCCGTCCCCCCTTTGTCATGATCTCATAGTTGCCTCCCACGCCTTTGATCAAAATTCCCTCTGTGAGCATATCATTCCCCCATATTCATGAGTCAAACTCTCTTTTTTGCCTGTTTCAGCCAAAAAACTGCCGTCCCCTGCGCCCCTGGGCGGAGCTGTCATGGGACGGCAGGCCGTTATAATGTGATCGACTGGGTTACTTTCAGTTCACCGTCGAAGTAAACGCTGATTTCCTTGGTCTCACCCTTTTTCCCTGAAATGGTAAGGTTCACGACCTCCTCAGATTTTGAAACTTGTTTGTAGTAAACCTGTGACCCATTCACGCGCACATCTACATAGATTTCGTCATTTCCATCCTGCGGGAGTTTAATCTGAATCTCTCTGGTTACCTCTTCGTCATCCGTTCCCTGAGAGGGCGATGGGGAGGGTTCTGCAGAGGGCGATGGGGAGGGTGATGGCGACGGAGACGGCGATGGCGACGGTTCTACAGACGGCGACGGGGAGGGCGATGGAGATGGAGACGGTGACGGAGACTGTTCCGCCTGTGGTCCTAAGCTGATAACCACATTTACACTGGTCTGTTTTTCGATTTTACTTCCCGCCTTAATCGCCTGCCGGATGATCTTTCCTTTTTCCACGGTAT
>CALYAR010000064.1 GCA_944393585.1 uncultured Clostridia bacterium
TGGATGCGGATCGGATCAAAGTTCTGGTAGAGCGTAAACGCATCAGCTGAAAGGCCGTCGAGCGATACAGTGATATCCTGCACTTCTTTGGCAGAAGGGTTTGTGATCTGGAAATTCAGATTGACTACATTATTATCGTTAGGGCGGTTGCTCTCCAGTCCGGCGTTGCGGATGTCTACTGTGGCGCTGCCTTCACGGATGATGCTGTAAAGAGATGTATAGGAAGTATGTGCAGTCTGATCTTCCTTATAAGCTGCGCTGATATCATAGGTGATCTGATGGTTTCCCGCGCCGGTGGACTGTGGAGCATAGAGGTCATATGTGACTGTTGTACTCTGCTTGGGGGCCAGGCCATTGATGATCTTAGTGGATTCGCCCTGAATCAAGAGCGTATCGGGGAGCTTGATTTCTACCGTAACTTTGTCGGCAGCGCCTGTACCCGTATTTTGGAGTGTGACTGTTGCAGTCACTTTTCCGTCTTTGTCCGGAGTTTGGGTGGAATATTCAATTCCGCTCACGCTGATGACCGGATATGTATCGTCCTTTTCCTCTTCTTCAGGCGGATTGTTTACTTCTACAGTGATGGTCTGCGTTATTTCAAATTTTTGAGACCAAATATTGTAATAGGTTATGGTAATGGGGAAATCCACAAAGCCTGCCTTGGCATCTTCCCGAACCAGAACCGGAATGGAAACCGAAATGTTCCGGCCGCTTAAAATTCTTCCGACATTTAAGCTCTTGTTGACGTTTCCGGTGTTAAATGCCAGACCGGTGTCGGTGGGAATATCGGTGGAGATGACAACGTTGTCTGCTGTAAAAGTAGAGATATTGCTTAAAGTCAAATTGATTACATTATCCGTTTTTTCAGGGTCAAACTTCGGCATTGCACCGGAGAGGGACAGAACCGGCCTGCGCTCATCATTGTCCTGCGGCTTTTCACTCTGCTCCTGCTGGGATTCTGTGACAGAACGCCAGAGCGTAACGGTCTGCTGGCCGTCCTGCCCCGTTAATTTATATGTACAATCGATAATCAGAGCAGTACCGATTCCATTATAAGTTAAGTTTCCGGAAGCAGAGGCACCTCCTTCGTCCAGCGAAAGCGTGCCCTCATAGGCGGAATCGCCCGAAGTAACCAGCTGAATGCTCGACGGGTCAACGGTAGAAGCGATGGACAGCTGAATGGTAAAGTTTGCAGATTCGCCGCTTTCAATAGCGGTTTTGTCGACGGTATAGCCGATTACGCCGATCTCGTCTGCGGCATTTGCGCCGGACAGAGGAAGGGAGCAAAAAAGCAGAACAGCCGAACACAATACAGCCAGCAATTTGGAAAATCTGGCGTATCCCTTGGTTTTGTTATACATTTCTTTCACCTCTAAGTTATGATTGGGGATTTGCTTTTTCTACGATTTCAATTCCTGAGATATTGCCGTCTAAAATCCGTATAATTCGGTCGGCAAAATGGGCAATGCTAACGTCATGCGAGACAATGAGCATGGTCTGATGGTTCTTGTGAACGGTGTCGACCATCAGGTTCATGACTTCCAGTGTGGTTTTGGAATCCAGGTTTCCAGTCGGTTCGTCAGCTAAAATAATATGGGGCTTTGTCACAAATGCGCGGGCAATGCCGACACGCTGCTGCTGACCTCCGCTCATTTGCGTGGGCTTATGCTTCATATGCCTTTCAAGGCCCACAAATTTAAGCATTTCTGCGGCTTTTTTGTTCCGGTAGGAACGCGGGGCGCCGACAAATGTAAGCGGAAGGCTTACGTTTTCCAGTGCGGTCATAGCCGGAAGCAGATTATAGGCCTGAAAGATAAATCCCATATATTTTTGACGGAATGCGGCTAACTTGCGTTCGCTCATCGCATGAACCGGCTGGCCTTCAATAATGATGGAGCCTTTTGTCGGCTTCTCCAGCCCTGCGATCATATTCAGCAGGGTCGATTTGCCGGAGCCGGACGTTCCGAGCAGACACACGATTTCTCCCCGCTTGATCGAAAGATCAATGCGGTTTAAGGCAACGACCTTTTCATTGCCGATCCGGTAAACTTTCCGAAGCCCCTCAATTTTAATAATGTCTTCCCCTTTTTGACTGGCAGCCGGCGCCGGAACACTTTCCTGATTTAAAACAGCCGTGCCGGAAGGGGTTTTGGTTAATGGATCCAAATACTTTTACACCTCCTGTTTGTAAAGTTTACGTGATGAAATGAAACATTTCTCAACATATGCCATCAGTCTATCATACTTTCGTACAGGCTTTCAAGAAATTGGAATTATTTTAATAAAAGTTTAATAAATGTTTCATAGATTTATTACGCAAATTTCAATCGCAGTGATAAAACGGGATGATTGTGAAACAAATGCTTTGAAATTACGCAATATATTCAGTTTTAGGGACAATTCAAAATTTACACTTTCCATTTTGACTGAATTACGGTATAATGGAGCTTAGTAAAAATGTGACTGCTTGTAAAATCTGGAACAGCAGGAAACTTAAAACGGCAAGGTTTGCGATTCAAATTGCGTATGAAATTGGAACTGGCGGAAGTGGGCTGATTGTTAATCCCGAAAATGAAAGGAAAGGGTGAAGAATATGAATGAATTTGTTGTAGTAACAGATGCAACCTGTGATCTCACACCGGAGCTGGTGGAAAAAATGAATGTGACCGTGATCCCTATGGAATTTTTGATGGACGGAAAATCTTATATCCACTATCCGGACTGCAGGGAAATGGATATGCCGACCTTTTATAATGCTTTGAAGGCCGGATCTGTGGCGACTACCGTGCAGATCAACCAGGCGACATATAACGATACCTTCCGTCCCTTTTTGGAGGCCGGAAAGGACATCCTTTATATTTGCTTTTCTTCCGGATTATCCGGAACCTATAACTCATCCCGCCTGGCGGTGGAAGAACTGAGAGAGGAATTTCCGGAGCGTAAGATATACACGGTCGATTCGTGTGCCGCATCGATGGGAGAGGGGCTTTTGGTGTATAACCTCTGGCTGGAAAAGGAAAAAGGCGCGGACATCGATACGCTGTATCAGACGGCGGAAGAGATGAAAAACCGGATCTGCCATTGGTTTACGGTTGACGATCTGATGTTTTTAAAGCGCGGGGGCAGATTGTCCGGCGCGGCTGCTGTACTGGGCTCCATGCTGGGAATCAAGCCTGTGCTGCATGTCGATTTGGAAGGCCATCTGATTCCGGTGGAAAAAGCGCGCGGCCGGCAGAAATCGCTTTCCATTCTGGTGGAAAAAATGAAGCAGTTCGCGGACGATCAGACGGATCGTGCGGTTTTTATCATTCATGCAAATGCGCTGGAGGACGCGCAGAGGGTGGGAAGCCTGGTAGAAGAGGCATTTCATCCGAAAACTTTGGTGATTAACGATGTAGGGCCGATCATTGGCTCGCATTCCGGACCGGGGACCATTGCGCTCTTTTTCCTTGGCGACAAGGAAAAAATTTAACCGGAAGAGTGCATGCGTTTTTTGCCACTGTGGGAGTATCCAATCATTGTAGGGGCAAAGCAGTTTTATGGGAATATGCCAAAGGCACAAAACTGTTTCGTCTGAGGGAAGCAAGCCCCGCGCAAGGGAAAGCTTCAAATCAGTTGAGCCGGCAGTATGCGGGTACCAGTACTGCCGGCTCGGGCTTTATAATTATCGTTTACAAAGTGAAATTGCGGTTGCCGGGTTTATGGAACTACGGTAACCCCATTTTTTTCAGCGGGAATCGTCCGGCCAAAACGAAATGGAGGTATACATGAGGGAAGAAGAACTGTATCCGGCCGTCAAACGCTTTTTTGAAGGGGCAGGCTACGAAGTCAAGAGTGAAATAAACGGCTGCGACCTTGTAGGGGTCCGGGGGGAAGAATGCGTCATATGTGAGATGAAGCTGCGGCTGAACCTGGACGTGATTGTGCAGGCTGCCCTGCGGCAGAAGCTGGCGCCCTGCGTCTATGTCTGCGTACCGCAGCAAAAGCGGGGACAGAACGGGCCGAGATGGCAGGATTTGTGCTATCTGCTCAAACGGCTCTGCCTGGGGCTGCTGACGGTGCGCGGCAGCGGAGAAAGCGCCGTTGTCCACGAGGTGTTTGGGCCTGCCGATCCCAATGAACCTAAAGACCGCCGCAGACAAAAGAAATTGACGGAAGAATTTTTGCTGCGCCACGGTGATCCGAACTGCGGCGGACAGACAGGACGGATCCTCATGACGGCATATCGGGAAAATGCGCTCCACATCGCCGGCCTTTTGCGCAAAGGGGGAGCGGCTTCCCCCAAACAGCTGGTTTCGCAGGGGGCGTGCAAAAATGCGGCTTCCGTGCTTTATCAGAATTACTATGGCTGGTTCCGCCGTGTATCCCGCGGCGTGTATGCACTGAGCGCACTGGGTGAAAAGGCAGCCGAAGCCCATCAGGATCTCATTGAGATCCTGATAAAAGAAAGGAGTTTGTAAAATTTTTAACAATTATACAGAAATTACTTCTGTTCAGTCGAACGTAAGTATGGTATAATGAGTAAGATGAAGAAATAAAGCGCAAGTCACTGGTCACAGTGGGCTGAGCAAAAAGAATGGCAAAATAAGTGAAGAAAAGCTTGAAAAGAAGAAACGAGCTAGGATGGAAACGATCCTTATTGATATTGGCAAGGCTGTAAAAATGGAAGCAGAAATGGGTGAGAAAGAATGAGTTTGTGCGTTGGAATTGATATTGGATCTACAACAGTTAAGGTTGTCGTAATGGATGACAAAGAAATCAAATTTCAGAAATATGAGCGGCATATGTCGCAGGTGCGGTCTGCCTGTGCTAAGATTTTGAAGGAGGCGGCGCCCTATTTGGAGCATGCTCCTTTTCAAATTGCGCTTTCCGGCTCGGCGGGACTGGGTGTATCGCAGGATACGGGAGTGGAATTTATCCAAGAGGTGTTTGCAACCAAGACAATGGTCAAGGCATATGTGCCGGATACGGATGCAGTTGTGGAATTGGGCGGAGAAGACGCCAAGATCATCTTTTTGACCGGCGGCTTTGAAGAACGGATGAATGGAACCTGTGCGGGCGGAACGGGCGCGTTTATTGACCAGATGGCTTCGCTTCTGTCGGTGACGCCGGCGGAGCTTGACCAGCTGTCTTTGGATCACACGCGCATTTATCCCATTGCCTCCCGCTGCGGCGTGTTTGCGAAAACGGACATCCAGCCTCTGCTCAATCAGGGGGCCCGGCGTGAAGACATCGCCGCAAGCATTTTTCAGGCAGTGGCGGATCAGACCGTAGCCGGACTGGCGCAAGGGCGCGCCATCAAAGGCAAGGTTTTGTTTTTGGGCGGTCCGCTGTACTTCTTTCAGGGTCTGCGCGAACGTTTCCGGG
>CALYAR010000065.1 GCA_944393585.1 uncultured Clostridia bacterium
GCGGCGCTCACCTAGGGTGCATAGCCGAGCAGCAAAACGAAGTTTTGCGACCAGGCGCGCCAGCCCTTGATAGGAGCGGATTTCAAGGCACATGTCCTTGAAATCCGCAAATCTCATGTTAAGGGGCTTTTGCCCCTTAACGAACCCCAGTTATTAAATTACAATACTTTTTCGACAGCCTGAAAGAAGGGCTATGCCCTTTTTTAATATTAAACGTATTTTTTCATATGATTGATGGCGCTCTTTTCAATTCGGGAAACCTGAGCTTGAGAAATCCCAATTTCTTCTGCAATTTCCATCTGCGTTTTCCCCTGAAAAAACCGCATGGATAAAATATGCTGTTCCCGCGGTGTAATATGCTTCATTCCCTCCTTGATGGCGATATTTTGAAGCCAGGAGTCGTCGCTGTGCTTGTTATCCTTCACCTGATCCATGACAAAGACAGCGTCTGCGCCGTCGTGGTAGACCGGTTCAAACAAAGAGATCGGATCGGAAATGGCGTCGAGCGCAAAGACTACCGCCGCTTTTTCCACTCCCATCTCTGCGGCAATTTCTTCGACGGTAGGTTCTTTTCCGTTGCGGTTCATCAAGGTTTCTTTTGCCGTCAAAGCCCGGTATGCCGTATCGCGGATCGACCGGCTCACCCGAATTGCATTGTTATCGCGCAGATAGCGGCGGATTTCGCCGATGATCATGGGAACGGCGTAAGTGGAAAAACGAACGTTCTGGGACAGATCGAAATTGTCAATCGCTTTGATTAGCCCAATACAGCCGACCTGGAACAAATCGTCCGGATTTTCTCCCCGGTTTGAAAACTTCGGTATGATACTAAGCACAAGCCTGAGATTGCCAAAAATGAATTCCTCCCGCGCGGCCATGTCGCCCTGCTTGATCCGGACGAACAATTCATCCTTTTGCTTATTTGTCAGCGTCGGCAGCTTTGCTGTGTTCACTCCGCAGATTTTTACTTTCCCCGATATCATAAATGCGCCCTCCATTTCCAACCGATATGTAAGACGCTGACAGAATTTATTATTGCCTCTGCCGGAGTTTTTTAGTACGAAATAACAAAAATTAAAGATTCCAAATAATGGTCCTGTTGGAAAAGAAATTTGGCGGCGGATTGGCGCCGTATTTCAATGCAAATTCCAAAACAGCTCTTAAAAAAAGTTGTTTTTAAAAGGCCGGCATTCATTCCAGAAACAAAAGCCTTTTTCCAAAATAAAAAACCGCAGGACAAGTCCATTGGTTTTTATGCAAAAAGATCCTCATTTCCTTTTTTACGGAGGAGGCAGGGCATGTGAATGGGAACAGCTTTATAAAAAATCAAATTCCATCGGCAAATGCAGCCGTTTCAGCTCGCTTTGCAGCAAACGGCGCAAATAGGCTTCCTCCCTTGGCGCAACTTTGTCGATCAGCAGGGAGACCAAAAATTCAAAAATATCCTCCAGGCGGCGCCGCACTGCAAAAAATTCCAGAGCGACGGGATTGGGCTTGTAACGGCACAGTTTTTGGTAAAACGCATTCATCTCCCCCTGACAGCGCTGAAAGAAAAAGAGATCTGCTTCCGGCGGCGCCAGATACAGCCCTTCCCAATCGATCAAAACCAATCCGAGGGAATCCCGCATTACATTGCCGCGGTGAATATCTCCGTGACAGACAACCACGGGAAGAGCGGCGGATTGCAGACGGCCGCGCAGTTTTTGAAGGTGCTCCAGCAAAGCCATGCACTCTTGTCTCTGATCCGGCAGAATCAAATCCTTTGGCGCGTTTTGGAGCAGTTCCTCCAACCGGGCGGCAAAGGGGATATCAAAGGCTTCGCGGGAAAGCCCTTCGCACAGCGGCTTTGGAACGGAGAATTGGTGGACGGCTGCCACGATGCGCATCAGCTCCCTCAGCTCCTTTGCAGAAAACTGCCTGGCACAGTAAGACTCTCCCTCGATCCATTGATATATCAAACAGGTTCGGTCAGCGTCGGCGCAGGCAGGTTCTCCCGCCAGCGTCAAAACCGGCACGGGAATGCGGCCTTTCAAACCAGGATCCTCTCCCATTGCCCTCAAAACCGGTATGTAATGTGCAATCGCTGCAATCCATCTGGAGGTTCCGCTCCTGCTGTGATCGTATACCTTTATAAAATAGGACAGCCCCTTTGTATCTTTTCCACGAAATGCCCGTGCAGAAAGTCCGCCTGTAACCGTCTGCAAGGCTGTAAGATTTATTCCATAATTCCTCTCTGCCATATGGCAGAGAATTCTTCTCTCCGTTTGCTCTTCCATTTCGTTTGAAAGCGGATTCGTTTGCCCGGCCAGTTTGTTTGATGTGTTTTCTACCATTTCACAATCGTTAAAGTATCCCATTTTTCCTTCCATTTTCTGCACTTTTCCAAGTAAGTTTCTTCCGTAATCTGAGTTTTGTTGGCTCTTACTATTTGTCCGAACAGGTCGTTTAGGCCGTACGGAGCATAAACCACAAATTTTTCTTCCGTTAGTCTGACGCCGACGGCACTCGCAGTAGCAGGCCATGAATCAATCGCAGCCTCTACGGATGAATAGGGCGACAGATCATAGCCATAATGATCCCGGTACCACAAATGGACCCTGGCCTGATTTTTTATATCAACTAAAACGGGCAGATGTCCGAATAGCTGCCGTGCATGATTTTGAACCTGATCTTCCTTTTCATAAGATAAATCTTCGTCAAAATACACGATATCGATATCGGAAATCCCATACATGGGCTCCAATCCATTTTGCGCATTCCAAACCGTTTGGCAGATACATCCCGCGCCAATATAATAGCGGTCCAAAGCAAGGCAATGCGCCTGCCGTATGATCTCAAACAAAACAGTGTTCCCTGATAAAATTTCGAATAAAATCTTCTTCTGCGTATCCCAATCACAGCGATAGCCCAGCATCCTGCTCCACTTCCCTTCCGGTTCTATTCTATCATATTGCCTGGCCGAAAGCAAAAACCGCATGATTCTGCATTCCTTCGAATTACACTGCTGCGCTGCGGCACAGCCCCGCAGTCCTCGCAGGGTTCGCAACCCTCGCAGGGTTCGCAACCCTCGCAGGACACGCTGTCCTCGCAGGACACGTTGTCCTCGCAGGACACGTTGTCCTCGCGGGATTGGCAAAGTGCACCAAAGGCTTTGGCATTTGCAAAAAAAGCAGCCTGACGGCTGCTTTTTCTATCTTAATTCTTATTGGATTTATTTTTCTCTTCGTGTTTTTTCATGCGGTTTTTGTAGAAAAGGAAAATAAAAATCAAGAATGCGGCGGCAATGACGACCAGCGCAATCTTGCCGTAAATATCAAAATAACCGGCAATCTTTTCCCACGATGCCCCGGCAAACGCGCCGAGCGAGACAAGAACAATGTTCCAAATGCTTGTCCCAATGGTAGTGAGCAGCAAAAAGATCCCCATATTCATCTTGCTCATTCCGGCAGGAATGGAAATAAGGCTGCGGACAATGGGGATAAACCGGCAAAAGAACACCGTTGCCTTCCCTCTTTTTTGAAACCAACGGTTCGCCTTCTCTACGTCTTCCGGCTTGAGCCGGAGAATCCGCCCGACTTTTCCGGAAAGAAGCTTTTCCAGCCGTTCCGGCTTTAAAATGCGTCCGACGCCATAGAGAACGATAGCTCCTACCACAGAGCCGACCGTCGCGAAAAGGGCGACCAGCCAGATGTTCAAACTGGTATATGTGGTCATGAACCCGCCGAACGTCAAAATGACCTCAGACGGGATGGGGGGGAATACGTTTTCAATGGCAATCAGCAGGGCAATTCCCCAGTAGCCGAACTGATCCATGATTTGAATAATCCAATCCTGCATGTAAAATCCTTTCTGTTCCAGTTTTGTCAGTGTGTCACTGCCAGCAGAAGCTCGCGGAGCGTCTTGCAGGCCAGGGCAGTGGAACGCCCGCTCGGGTCGTAGATGGGCGACAGCTCATTGATATCCATCCCCACAATGTTTAATGTTCCAACCGCACGGATTGCCTCCAGCAGCTGCAAAAAAGTCACGCCGCCTGCTTCCGGCGTCCCGGTTCCGGGAAACTCGCTCGGGTCTAAAATATCCAGATCCAGGGTAAAATATACCGGCGCGCCGCCAATGGCACGGACGGCTTCTGCAAGCCCGCAAAAGTCAAAGCGGGTTAAGTGCGTGTGTTCCTTTGCCCATTCAAATTCGCAGCGTTCGCCGGAGCGAATGCCGAACGAATAAATTTTCCCGTCGCCCAATATATCATGACAGCGGCGGATTACCGTCGCATGAGACAGCGGTTCGCCCAGATAGTCCTCCCGCAGGTCGGTGTGCGCATCGAAATGGACGATGTGCAGGTTTGGATAACGCCTTGCCGCCTCGCGTACCGCACCAAGCGTTACCAAATGCTCGCCGCCGATCATGCAGGGGGTTTTTTGATCCTGGTATATTTCCGATACCATATTTTGAATCTGGTTTAAGGCCTTTTCCGTGTTCCCAAAGCAAAGTTCCAGATCGCCCGCGTCAAAGACGCGGATATCGGTTAAGTCCTTGTCCTGATAGGGGCTGTAGGTCTCGATTCCAAACGACTCCGACCGGATGGCATGGCTTGCAAAGCGCGTGCCGGGCCGGAAAGAAGTGGTCGAGTCAAAGGGAGCGCCGAAGATGACGATTTGGGCCTCCTCATATTCGCAGTCACAGCCGATAAAGGTTTCAACGTTTTTTTTCATCTGCTCTCCTCAATATTTCCTTCACATAGTTCGGCAGCGCGAAGCAGCCATAGTGAAGATCAGTGTTGTAGTAGCGCGTTTGAAGCCCCAGCGCGTTCCAGGCGTCCGGGTCAAAGTCCCGGATGGGGTCAAATTTTTTCGAAGCAAATCCAAACAGCCAATGGCCGGACGGATAGGTCGGGATATGCGCCTGATAGACGCGCGTGATGGGGAAAAACTCCACAATCCGTTCGTGCGCACGCTCCAGGGAATCCGCATAAGTATGGTAATAGGGGCTCTCGTGCTGATTCACCAGGATTCCGTCATCGCGGAGCGCTTTGGCGCAGTTGCCGTAGAATTCCTTGGTAAACAGCCCTTCCCCTGGGCCGAACGGATCGGTCGAGTCGACTAAAATCAGGTCGTACTCGTTTTCCTTTCCGCGCACAAAGCGCAGCCCGTCTTCGTAGTGGATGTGTACGCGCGGATCGTCCAGCTTGCCGGCGGTAAGCGGCAGATACTTGCGGCACACGTCTACTACCATTTTGTCAATCTCCACCATGTCAATGTGTTCGACGGAAGAATAGCGCGTCAGCTCGCGGATGCTTCCGCCGTCGCCCGCGCCGACAACTAAAACGCGGCGGATGGCGGGGTTGACCGCCATCGGTACATGTACGATCATATCGTGATAGATGAATTCGTCTTTTTCTGTCACCATCATAAGCCCGTCCAGCGTCAGAAACGTGCCGAATTCCTTGCTGTTCATCACATCGATGCGCTGGAATTCGCTGCTGCCGGTGAATAACTGCCGGTCAACCCGAATAGAAAATTTTACATCGTCGCTGTGCTGCTCGGTATACCATAATTCCATAGAATAAACCTCCTTGCCGAAAGCCTCAGTCCGCTATCACATGGATCGTGTTCAAATCAATGTCCTGCGTACCGGTGAGGCTGCACCCTTTCTCCTTCGCATATGCGATATAGGAGAGGATTTCCTGTGTGATCCGCTCGCCCGGGGCTAAAATCGGGATTCCAGGCGGATAGCACATGACAAATTCTGCGCTTACCAGGCCGGCCGCTTCCGGGAGCGCAACAACGCGCGTGTCGGCATAGAATGCCTTCTGCGGCCGCACAACTACGTCGGGCGTAATGTATTCGTGGTCGAACATGCCCTCCGCGCTTTTGGAAAAGCGGCGGCGGATTTCCGCCAGGGAGGAAACCAGCCGTTCAATGGCAAGTTCCGTGTCTCCCACGGAAATGATGGCCAGGATATTGCCCAGGTCGCCGAATTCAATCTGGATGCCGTAATCATCGCGCAGGATGTCGTAAACTTCAATTCCCGCAAGCCCAATGCCGCGGGTGTAAATCGAAAGCTTGGTCTCGTCAAAGGCGAATACGTCGCGCCCGTTTACAAGCTCTGTCCCATATGCGCAGTAGCCGCCGATTTTGTTGACTTCCTCCCGCGCATCGCGCGCCAGGTAGAGAACACGGTCAAAAATCTGCTTTCCGCGCAGCGCCAGATTGCGCCGCGAAATGTCAAGCGAGGACAGCAGCAGGTACGAGCCGCTGGTCGTCTGCGTCAAATTAATGATCTGCCGTACATAGCCTTCCGGCGCATTTTTTCCCAAAAGCAGCAGCGAGCTCTGCGTGAGCGAACCGCCGGTCTTGTGCATGCTGACCGCCGCCATATCTGCGCCCGCTTCCATTGCCGAGACGGGCAGCTCGTCATGGAAATAAAAATGCGTCCCGTGCGCTTCGTCTGCCAAAACCAGCATGCCGTGCCGGTGCGCCAGCTCTACAATGCCTTTTAAATCAGAGCAGATGCCGTAATAGGTAGGATTATTAACCAAAACGGCCTTCGCATCCGGATTCTGCTCGATCGCTTTTTCTACCTCGGCCAGCTCCATTCCCAGCGGAATGCCGTATTCTTTGTTGGTGCCGGGGTTGACATAGACCGGCACGCCGCCGCCGAGCACCAGCGCATTGATCGCGCTGCGGTGGACGTTCCGCGGCAGGATGATCTTTTCATTCTTCCGGCAGGCAGCCAGGATCATGGCCTGGACGGCAGAAGTCGTCCCGCCTACCATAAAAAAGGCATGTTCTGCCCCAAATGCGTCAGCCGCCAGTTCTTCCGCCTCTTTGATCACGGAAACGGGATGGCAGAGGTTGTCAAGCGGCTTCATGGAGTTGACGTCCACGCTCAAAGCGCGCTGGCCTAAAAATTCTGTGAGCTCCGGATTCCCGCGTCCGCGCTTGTGTCCGGGCACGTCAAAGGGCACGACGCGCATCCGCTTGAGCGTCTCGAGCGCCTCAAAAACCGGAGCTTTTTTTTGCTGTTCCAAATCCATGACAAATCCCTCCGCCGCTAGTAGATGTTGACTCCGCTGAAAATTTCAATCATTTCCCGGCGCAGGTTGTCTTCAATTTCAAGCCGTGTTTTGGGCTTGATCTCATAAACGTCCATGTTAAACAGATAATTTTGCAGATCAATTTCTTTAATCAGCATTTTGGTATGAAAAATATTCGACTGATAGACGTTGACGTCAATGGCGTCGTATTTTTTCAGCGTCATATCGTCGATATAATCCTGAATGGAAGTGATGTCGTGGTCAATAAAGAGCTTTTTCCCGTCCAAATCGCGCGTGAAGCCGCGGACGCGGTAGTCCATCGTGATGATGTCCGAGTCAAAGCTTCCGATGAGGTAATCTAAGGTGTTGAGCGGCGAAATTTTGCCGCAGGTGGAAACGTCAATGTCCACCCGAAAGGTTGCGATCGCATTGTCCGGATGGTATTCGGGATAGGTATGCACCGTCAAGTGGCTCTTGTCCAAGTGAGCGGAGACGAAATTGCCGCCCTGAAGGTAATCGAGCTCGTTAGCGTTGCAGGATTCGTCGATGAGCTGGGCGGGCAGCGCACGCTCGGTGACAAGCACATTGACGCTTGCGCCCTGCGGTTCATAGTCCTGCTTGGATATATTTAAAATATGCGCCCCGATCATTTCGGTAACGTCGCAAAGAATTTTCGTCAGCCGTTCTGAATTATACTGCTCGTTGATATAAGAGATATAGTCCCTCTGTTCCCGTTCACTCTTTGCGTAGCACACATCGTAGATGTTAAAGCTGAGCGTTTTTGTGAGGTTGTTAAAGCCATACAGTTTGAGCTTGTTTTCCAACCTTATCATCACAACCTTTCCTAATTTCTATATACGAAATACACTCTACATCATATCGAAAGAGAAGTCAATCGTTTTTTTCTAAAATTTCTGTGATTTTCCGTGAAAATTCGCACCGGAGACAGGATTATTCAGAAGGAGACGAACTCAGAGCGGCGTTTTTTGTTTTTTCATCGAATTTTCTCCGTCTCAGACGGGTTTATCGTGGTGCATATCCCCGCTTTTAGATGGTGAAAAAGAGCGCCTTTTTCTCCCCCGGCAGGCGGCAAAGCCAGTATATGCTTCGCCTCAGAGGACAAAAAATTCTCCGGTCCAATCGGCCTGCCGCTTTTTTATACCGGCAAGTCCCGCTATCATATTGCCGCAAAGAATCAGTCCGGAAATTTTCAGGGCACTCAATTTATTAATTCAAATTTTATTCTTTGTTTTTCAAATGGATTTTATCCTCTTGTGCCGCAAACACGCTGAGCAGTCAGAAAGATAAGCCGGTTTGGGCATTTCCGAGCCCAACCCCCTATTGTTTCTGGCAGAGGGCTGATTTTACTCTTTCGCTGAATCCGAGTTTTGTCATGGGAGCATTTTTGTGATAGAATGGTACTGGATTGAAACAAAGAAGGGAGAAACACAATGGCAGGCTGGATTACACATCTTCTAACCGCGCAGCAGGTTCGGCAAAATCTGCAGTTGGCCGATGAACATGCAGATTTCTATTATCTGGGGACGCTTGCCCCCGACAGCGGCGACGTCGCCGCCATAGAGGACGGAAAGCGCATATACGATCCGCCCCGCGTTGTGTCCCACTGGACGCAGGAACATGGAGTTTGGGACAGTCCCATCCGCTATGAACGTTTTTACCATACCTATTTGGATGGGGAAACCGATCCGGTCTCCCGCGCGTTTTATCTGGGGTATTGGGTACATCTTCTGACGGATTCTCTGTGGATGGAGGTGCTTGTGCGGCCGGTTCTCTCACCCTATCTGGAGCCGGAAGCGGTCCGGGTCAGGACATACCGCACACTCCGGACAGAATGGACTCAAGTCGAAGCTGCCTATTTCAGGCGGCATCCCGGTTTGGATCCCTACCGCCGGATTTGTGAAATGGAAGTTCCAGACCGAAAATTTTTGGATTACCTCGCTCCAAACCGGCTCCGCTCCATCGCAGGACGGCTCAGGAGTATCTATGAAGCAGCGCCGGCGCCGCCGTGCAAATTACAGCTGATTGACGATACAAAGTGGAGAGAAGCTGTTCGGCTGGTTTCCTATCTTGTTACTGCCAATTATTCTGCCAGATAGTGAGCTTTTCTTTCCATATTTCATTTTTTTCAAAAAAAGTCCCACAAACGATCATTTTTTTGGTATAATAGGGAAAAGCCGGCCTGCCGCTTTTGGATTGGTTTGTCAATACTGCGGCATCAGACAGGCCGTTTCAATTTATAGAAGTAATGGGGCGCAATGGATGAAGATACTATTGGTAACCGATCAATATTTTTCTGCTAACAACGGGATGACGATATCCTCCCGACGGTTTGCAAAGGTTCTTCGGCAGCACGGCCACGAAGTTCGGATCGTCAGCACCGACACGAAGGAAGGAATTCCGCCGTCACAGGACGCTTATCTGATGAAAAAGCAGTATATTCCCATTTTTGACAAGCTGATCACCTCACAGGGGATGACATTTGCCAAGCCAAACGACAGTTTGCTGAAAGAGGCCATCCAGTGGGCGGATGTTGTACATTTTCTTTCTCCCTTTGCCCTCACACATCATGGAATCCGGATTGCTCAGCAGCTGCATAAACCCTATACGGCTGCATTTCATGTCCAGCCGGAGAATATCACCTCATCCGTCCACCTGGGCAACGCAAAGGTGATAAACAAAGGAATTTATTGGTGGTTCCGGCACTATATTTATAAAGAGTGCACGCACATTCATTGTCCCAGCAAATTCATTGCCGGAGAGCTGGAACGCAGCGGATACAAAGGCAAGCTGCATGTGATCTCCAACGGCATTGACCCGGACTTTACCTATCGAAAGCTGCCGAAGTCCAAGTTTTATGAAGGAAAATTCGTAATTTTGATGATTGGCCGCCTCTCCATCGAGAAGCGGCAGGACGTATTGATTCGGGCCGCCGCTCTGTCCCGCCATGCGGATCAGATCCAGCTGGTGCTGGCAGGCAACGGTCCGCGGAAAAACGCCTTATTGCAGCTGGCAAAGCCGCTTCTCGCCAATCCCATCCACATCCAATTCTTTTCCAAGCCGCAGCTGATGGATATGATTGCCATGAGCGACTTGTACGTCCATGCCGCGGATATGGAAATTGAAGCGATGTCGTGCATGGAGGCATTTGCCAGCGGCCTGGTGCCCGTTATTGCAAACAGTCCCAAATCTGCTACTCCTCAGTTTGCTCTCGATGACCGCAGCCTGTTTCGTGCAGGAGACAGCGCAGACCTGGCGAAAAAAATTGACTATTGGATCGACCATGAGGACGAACGCAGGAAAATGGAATTTCAATATAGCGAACTGGGCAAACGTTATGCACTGGACGGCTGTGTCCGCCAGGCAGAGGAAATGTTTGATCAGGCGATCCGAGAAAACGAAAGGGCGTGACCGTCTATGGACCTGGAAGAACTCCAAACCAAACAAGCGGAAGAAGAGCATATTATACAAATGTGGGAACCGCTGTCGTTTGAAGCGGGTCCGGGCTATGATTATCACCGCAACGGCTTTCTTCAGCGGCTGGCTACCATTCTTCTGCGGATCGCTGCCGATGTCATTCTCGCTGTGCTCGACCGCGTCTGCTTTGGGCTGACCATCGGCGGGCGGAAAAACAAAAAGCGCATCCGCGGCCGCGGCGCCGTGACCATCTGCAATCACATGCATGTGATGGACTGTACCATGATAGAGCTGGCCATGTGGAGCCGGCGCATGTACTATGTCACACTGGAATCCAATTTCCGCATACCGCTGGTGCGGCACTTAATCCGTCTGCTGGGCGGCGTGCCGCTTCCGACGAAACCCAAGTCCCTAGCGGCCATGATGGAGGAAATGGGCAAAGCACTGCGCAAAGGCAGCTGTGTGCAGATTTATCCGGAAACAGTTCTGCACCCTTATTTTGACGGTTTACGGCGCTTTGAGGACGGAGCGTTTCATCTGGCGGTAAAAAACCGCGTCCCCATCCTGCCGCTTGTCGTTTCCCAGCGGCCGCCGAAAGGAATTTTTAATTTTTACAAGCGCCGCCCCTGTCTGCATTTGGAAATCCTGCCTCCGGTTGAACCGGATGAGTCGCTTCCGCCGCGGGAGGCACGCAGAAAACTGAAACAGCAATGCCATGAAGCTATGGCAGCCTTTTTAGAGGAAGACAAACAGCGGCAAACGTCTCTATGGTATTAAAAAGGAATGGAATGCTCCATTCCTTTTATTTTACGAATTGCACAAAAATAATTTCTTTTTTCTCCTGGTTTGTCGTATTTTTTACATTGACGTTCCAAAAATGCAGTGCTATACTGGAATAAGTATGTAGTTTTGTTCCTCTCTATATTAATTTTTAGGCGGAATGGAATGAATGAAGGGGTAAATAAAAATGAATCGAAAAATTAACACTCGCATGATCGTAATCACAGCGCTTTTGATCGGGTTCGGTATCTTAATACCAACGGCATTTTCTTTTCTGCGCGTGATTCTGCCTCCCGCCTTTACTGCAACTTTGGGAGCACACGTTCCCATCTTTATTGCAATGTTTATCTCGCCGTGGTCTGCCGTCTTTACTGCTGTGGGCACGACCGTCGGCTTTCTTCTGACCGGGCTTGACCCGGTCGTTACCGCGCGGGCCGGTTCCCATATTGTATTTGCCGTCGTCGGCGCTTATATGATCCAAAAGCGTTACGGACTCGTTCCGACCGGCATTGTAACCTGCCTGCTGCACGGACTGTTTGAGGCGCTCACCACTTACCTGTTTCTCGCGCTCGGATGGACGACTCCGGCAAGCGGCTCGTCCTTTTTAACCATTGCGTTCTATACCACCGGCATTGGCACTCTGGTTCACCACTGTGTGGACTACGTCATCGCCTGTGTGATCGGATTTGCTTTGATGCGCGCGCACGTTCTGCCTCAGCTCCCGCCGCTTTGGAAGCGCGGGACAAAACCAACGCTTGCAGCATAAACAATTGGAATTAAAATGAGACATTGCACCGGCCGGAAATGGAATTTTCCGGCTGGTTTTTTATTTTTCTATGCCTTATATGGCCGGGCATTCGTGCACCTTTCAATTTGCTGTGCAAATCGAGGAAAATACTCCGCCTTAGCGGAGTATTTACCCCGCGCCCCTATGGGGCTGGGCCGGAATGCAATGCGTTTGCTGTGCATGGGAGTTCCGCCGTCTGCGGGTCCTGCGAGGACTGCGGACGGCGATAATGCACTCTCAAACATTTGCTTTGCAAATCTTTTGCTGTGCAAATCGAGGAAAAGACTCCGCCTCAGCGGAGTCTATACCCCTCGCCGCCTTTGGCGGCTGGGAACCCCAAAAGGGGACCTTCTCACGTGAGAAGGCCCCCTTTTAATCCCCCAGAACGCTTAAGAGGGCTGCTCGCCCCCTTAAGAATCCCCTTCGGGCCAATCATGGCAAGGTAAGCAAAACTTGCTTTTTTTGCGTGTCATTCATCTAGCGGTACTTCCTAGTATAGCCGCAAGCGATCTAAAGCAACCAATTTTTATATTTTTCCTGCGTAAGGCTGATTAGAATTCTGCTCTCGCCTGCCTGCGCTGAAACGAACTGGTGCAGTATAGTAGAATAGAAAGGATACTAACTACTGCATATCGCAAAAAATGACAATAGGACACGATGGGGGGATTCTTAAGGGGGAGCCTTCCGTGCCAATCTCGGATTGGCGCGCCCCCTTAAGCGCGCTTTTCGTGCAGTGCTTTTCCCGCGAAGGAAAAGCATTGCATTCCGGCGCAGCCCCGT
>CALYAR010000066.1 GCA_944393585.1 uncultured Clostridia bacterium
AAAATTCCACGTCCGGGATATGCACGGTGATATAATTTCCAACGTCCTTGCCTAAGGCTTCCCGTCCCTGCTGGTTTTCCACCTTTACCCGGCGGATCTCAAATCCTTCTTTCTCTTCCTCTCGGTAAGTGACGCCTTCCGGCAGCTGATCTTTTGATGATTCCATATATACTTCGCGCGCTTCAAATGCCAAATCGGTACGCACATTCATTTTATCGCTCCTCCATTTATCTTGTTCTGCTCCGCTTCCGCGATGTTCTATCTGAATTTGTTTGGATATGCAGGTTTTCCATTCATTTTATTGCGATAGATTAATCGTATGCAGTTTTTCTGATTTTATAACTTTGACATTATACAATAAAATCGAGTTGGGATAATCCAAGCACAAATCTTTTCTTTGAATTGAAACCGTCTGTTTGAAAATATCAGATTGACAATTCCAGTTTCGAACCGTACAATGGACTTAATCAAAAAGTTTTTGGGAGGAGTCTAGCATGAAATATAAAAAATTCGGCAGCACAGGCCAGCAAATTTCCGTCTTAGGCTTTGGCTGCATGCGGCTGCCTGAAGTAGAACAGGACGGAAAATTTTCAATCGATCAGGAGAAAGTGGATGAAATGCTGCGTTTTGCTGCAGAGCAGGGCGTAAATTATTTTGATACTGCTTTTCACTACTGCCACGACAACAGCGAAATCGCCGTCGGAAAGGCACTCAAGCCAATCCGCAAAGACGTCATGATCTCAACTAAAATACCGCTTGCCGAAGTCCAGGAAGCCTCCGATTACCGGCGTCTGCTTGAGACCTCGCTGCGCAAGCTGGACACTGACTATATCGATTTTTATCATTTCTGGGGGATCAACAAGCAGGTCTTTGACGACAAAATTTTAAAGCTCGATTTGCTCTCGGAAGCCCAAAAAGCCAAAGAAGAGGGCTTGATCCGCCACATTTCCTTTTCGTTTCACGACAAAAGCGAATATGCCAAATACATCATTGACAAAGCGCAGATCATGGAAACCATGCTGATCCAGTACAACCTGCTCGACCGCTCTAACGAAGAGGCGATTGCCTATGCCGCGCAAAAGGGGCTGGGCGTTGTCGCAATGGGCCCGGTTGCAGGCGGCCGTCTGGCGCCGCCCAGCAATTTGTACCAAAAATTCCTGGGCAAAAACTCATCCGCCACTTATGAGCTCGCACTCAAATTTGTCATCGCGAACGAGAGCATTGCCTGCGCGCTCTCCGGGATGGAAAACCTTGATATGGTAAAGGCGAACACGGCCATTGCAGGCTCTTCGGAAGGGATGACCGTCCAGGAATGGGCGGATGTGGCAAAGTCCATTGACGAGCTGAAAAAGTTTGCCGACCTCTACTGCACCGGCTGCAACTACTGCCAGCCATGTCCCCAAAAGATCAATATATCCGGCATTTTTAATATGTATACCTATCACAACGTTTACGGTCTCACGGAACTGGCAAAAAAAGAGTATCAGGCACATATCAAAGAGGGAAAGCCGTCGTACAAAGACTGCATCAGCTGCGGAGCCTGCGAAAAGCGCTGTCCGCAGAAAATCAAAATCCGTGAAAAGCTGGCTTTGGCGGAGGAAGTTTTATCGAAACTGTAAGAAATCCTGCTCCTATCAGGAGCAGGAAATGGCCGCACTGCAAAATAAAAAGTCTGCAGTGCGGCCATTTTTCTTTTTCCCGGCGCTTGCTGAAGCATTTCCTTATTTCGCCGGATTTGCAAACAGGGAACGTTCCCTTTCTCACCTTTGTTCTTTATTGTTTTCCAGCTTTTTCTCTAATTCACTCATTCTGCGCATTACGCTCATACTCTCGTCACTCATTTCCTGAATAACCCTTCTTAAGATATACGTCACAATAAAAAGCATGATGGAAAGGAAAGCGAAAAGTATAAACCCCCAAAGAAGCTCTTCTATCTCATCTGAAAAAGGAGCTCGCCGCCGAATCTGATATAATGTCCTAATCAACCAAATGATTCCTATCACATTGATGAAATCTATAAAAAACGTTATTTTCTTGATTGAATCATACATTTCCTACCGCCTCCATATCGCTTGCCGTATTTCATTGAAACAGATTTCAGGTATGCCATATCTCCCGAGATGGTCTGTTTATTTTTTCAGTTCCTCTAAAAGATCCTCTACTTTCACGCCGCTGTAAGCTTTCTTTGTGCGCGTCTCTTCATCGAACGCGGACAGCGCATACCCGTCCTCTGTGATATAGAACGTCCCCTCTACACCATAAAAATACCGGTTTTCTTTTTGTTTGCTGGGGATAACCGGAAACACGATCCGCATTCCGTCAGAAAATTCGGGGTTATAATCCTCCCTGAACATCGCGTTCGCTGCAATTGTAATTTCTTCCCCCTTCGTAAATTCTCCCTCCGTATCATCCAGTACTGTTATGGTATATTCATAAAATTCATATACATCGCTGATACCATTCGCTTTTCTTTTTTCGTCCAGCTCTTCATGCCCTGTTGACACATTTCTATAATAGACGGAGTAATCGCCGACCACCTCTCCATAGACAAAGGTTTCTGCCCGCTCCATCGCCTCTTCCAGTGTAGCTTCTCTCATTTGTCCCAAAGCCGGCTTTATGATCCCGCGGATAGGATACTGTTCCCGAAGCTCTGCAATCTGCGCCTCGGTCAAATGCCGCTCCGGCTC
>CALYAR010000067.1 GCA_944393585.1 uncultured Clostridia bacterium
TTGGTGTTGTGGTGATTCCATTTTACACTTTGGTTGCTTTGCAGTCTATTCCGTTGCACTTGCTATTATATTCTAAGGCTCGCCCCCTTAAGAATCCCCTTCGGGCCAATCATGGCAAGCTAAGCAAGACTTGCTTTTTTTGCGTGTCATTCGTCTAGCGGTACTTTCTAGTATAGCCGCAAGCGATCTAAGGCAACCAATTTTTATATTTTTCCTGCGTAAGGCTGATTAGAATTCTGCTCTCGCCTTCCTGCGCTGAAACGGACTGGTGCAGCATATTAGAATAGAAAGGATACTAACTACTGCGTACTACAAAAAGTGACAATAGGGCACGATGGGGGGATTCTTAAGGGGGTATTCACGATTGCCAAAGGCAATGTGAAAGCGGACACCGGGAAGCGTTTTCGCAGAAAAGGCGGTGAGGTGTTCGTACCTTTATTTTTGCCCAATCTCGGATTGGCGCGCCCCCTTAAGCGCGCTTTTCGTGCAGTGCTTTTCCCGCGAAGGAAAAGCATTGCATTCCGGCGCAGCCCCATAGGGGCGGTGCGCCGTTTGCCTTTTTAGGTGAAGGACTTCTGGTATTTTCTCGAGAAAGGCCCTTCAGGGGTCTCCAGCCCCGAAGGGGCGTGGGGTCTAACCGCGCTTCGCAAAGCGCGGAACTCCCATGCACGCAAACGATTGGTAAAGCATATGCCTGCGTGCACCGCATAAAAAACGCACAGAATCAAAGCAAGGCCCTTTCTGGAAATGGCAGGTTTTTTCTAAAATCCAGGCGCAAACGGTTGCGAAATGGGGAAAAGTAAGCTACAATAGAATGATAGAATCGGCGTAGTATGCGTATGCCGAAAGAGCTTTGTCAAACAACACAAAATGGAGGAACTATGATTACCGTATCGAATGTAAGCTTGAATTTCAATGGATCGGTCCTGTTTAAGGATGTCGATTTGCAGTTCAATTCGGGGAACTGCTACGGCATTATCGGAGCGAACGGGGCCGGAAAATCTACATTTTTAAAAATCCTTTCCGGGGAGCTCGAGCCGTCCACCGGATCGGTTTCCATGTCGCCCGGAATGCGCATGTCCATCTTAAAGCAGGATCACTTTGCTTTCGACAGCTATTCCGTTTTGGATACTGTCATTATGGGCAATGAACGGCTGTACCAGATCATGAAGGAAAAGGACGCGCTCTATGCCAAAGAAGATTTTTCCGAAGAGGACGGGATCCTCGCTTCGGAATTAGAGACGGAATTTGCCGAACTGAACGGATGGGAAGCAGAATCGGACGCTTCCAAGCTGATCCAGGGCCTGGGACTTCCGGAATCGCTTTTGCAGGAAAGCATGAGCGCCTTAGACGGCAATCAGAAGGTGAAAATTCTGCTGGCGCAGGCGCTGTTCGGTGCGCCGGACATCATCCTGCTCGACGAGCCGACGAACCATCTGGACATTGGAGCGGTCAACTGGCTCGAGGATTTTTTGCTCGACTATGAGGGAACCGTGATCGTGGTTTCGCACGACCGCCACTTTTTAAATACCGTCTGCACGCACATTGTCGACATCGATTACACCAAAATTCAGATGTACGTCGGAAATTACGAATTCTGGTATGAGTCGAGCCAGTTGGTACAGCGGATGATCAAACAGCAAAACAAGAAGGCCGAGGAGAAAATCAAGGAGCTGCAAACGTTCATCGCGCGCTTTGCCGCCAACAAATCGAAATCCAGGCAGGCGACCTCGCGCCGCAAGCTGCTGGACAAGCTTACCGTGGAGGAAATTCCCGCTTCGAGCCGCCGCTATCCCTTTGTCGGGTTTACGGCCGACCGCGAGGTAGGACGCGACATTTTGACGGTAGACGGCGTATCGGCTGCTTTGGACGGAGAAGTTTTGCTAAACAATATTTCCTTTACGCTGAGCCGGGACGACAAGGTTGCGATCATTGGGGAAAACGAGCTGGCGGCAACGGCGCTGTTTCAGATTCTGGCCGGGGAAGCCGAGCCGGATTCCGGAACGGTCAAATGGGGCGTGAGCACGTCGCGCTCCTATTTTCCAAAGGACAATACCGCCTATTTTGAAGGCTGTGATACCCCGCTGATCGACTGGCTCCGCCAATATGCGACCAACGACACGACCGATACGTACCTGCGCGGCTTTTTAGGACGGATGCTCTTCTCCGGCGACGATGTATTCAAGCCGGTCAAGGTGCTTTCCGGAGGGGAAAAGGTGCGCTGTATGCTGGCGCGCATGATGATGTTCGGCTCAAACGTGCTCCTGCTGGATCAGCCGACGAACCATCTGGATCTGGAATCCATCACGGCGGTCAACAACGGCCTGCGCGATTTTAAGGGCAATGTGATTTTTGCGTCGCACGACCATGAGTTTATTCAAACCGTGGCCAACCGGATCATTGAGATTCAGCCGGACGGAAGCATCATCGACCGCCTGGAAACGTACGACGAATATTTGGAGAAAAAAGCGGCGGGGGCCGTTTAAGGGGGTCCGCCGGGGAGAAAGGCACGGCAAAAGGAGTTTTCATGAGTATCTTAACCGTAACGGATTTAAGCTGCTCCTTTGGGGGCAGAAGAATATTGGAGGGCGCTTCCTTCCGCCTGTTAAACGGCGAGCACGTCGGCCTGGTCGGGGCCAACGGAGAAGGAAAATCCACCTTTTTAAAGATCATCTGCGGCCAGCTTGCGCCGGACGCTGGGAAGGTGGAGTGGGCCGGCCGCGTCAGCGCGGGATATTTAGATCAGCATTCCACCCTGCAAAAGGGACAAACCATTCGCGATGTGCTTCGGGGCGCGTTTTCCGAGATGTTCCGCATGGAAGAGGAAATGCTTGCGCTGTATGACCGGATGGGTTCCTGCACAGAAGAAGAGCTTCCGGCTCTGCTGGACGAGGTGGGCGAGATTCAGACCATCCTGGAGCACAGCGGATTTTATACCATTGACGCAAGAATCGAGGAATTTGCCAACGGCCTGGGTTTGGGTGAAATCGGATTGGACCGGGACGTGGACGAGCTGTCGGGCGGACAGCGTTCCAAGGTGCTTTTGACCAAGCTCCTGCTGCAAAACCCCTCTATCTTGATTTTGGACGAGCCGACCAACTATCTGGATGAGAACCACATCCGCTGGCTTTCGGATTTTCTGCGCAATTACGAAAACGCGTTTATTCTGGTTTCGCATGACATTGCGTTTTTGAATGAGACGGTCAATCTGATTTATCATGTAGAGAATGCGGTCTTAACCCGCTATGTGGGCAATTACGACGAGTTTTTGAAGATGTATGAGCTCAAAAAGCGGCAGAACGAGCAGGCCTATGAAAAACAGCAGAAGGAAATCGAATCGCTGGAGAAGTTCATTGCCAAAAACAAGGCGCGCGCGGCGACAGCCGCTTTGGCGCGCAGCCGGCAGAAAAGGCTCGATAAAATGGAACTCATCGATAAGACGCGCGAGAAAGCAAAGCCCGTGTTTGCGTTCCGCAGTGCGCGGGCGCCGGGACGGGTAATTTTTGAGACGAAAAACCTGGTCTTAGGTTACGACAGCGCCTTGACCAAACCGCTGAACATCAGTCTGGAGCGGGGACAGAAGGTTGCCGTAAAAGGCGTGAACGGCCTGGGAAAATCGACGCTTTTAAAAACACTGCTCGGGATCATCCCGCCGTTCTCCGGCGAGGTGCTGCGGGACGAATACCTGTATGTCGGGTATTTTGAACAGGAGGAGTCGGCTTCGGACCGCACGGCGCTGGAGGAAGTCTGGAACGAGTATCCGTCCATGACCAACGGGGAAGTGCGGGCGGCGCTTGCCAAATGCGCTTTGACCAACGAGCACATTACCAGCCAGATGCGGGTGCTCTCCGGCGGTGAAAACGCAAAAGTGCGCCTGTGCAAGCTCATGCTCAAGGACGTGAATTTTCTGGTGCTGGACGAGCCGACCAACCATCTGGACCCCGACGCAAAGGAAGAACTGGCGCGGGCAATCCGGGAATTCAAAGGGACAGTGCTTCTGGTTTGCCATGAGAGCGAATTTTATTCCGGCGTGGTCACGGATGTTTGGAACGTGGAAGACTGGACGACCAAGGTGGTATGACAGATGGCGGAAGAAACAAAAAAAGAACTTCCCGACGTCCGGGAAGCGGCCCTGAAAATGCTGGCCGGGCGGGAACTTTCGGCCTTTGATCTGGAGCAGAAGCTGCTCCGGAAAGGGTATTGCGCCGAAAAGGCGGGCGAAGCCGTCCGCTGGGCCCAAAAGCAGGGTTATCAGAGCGATGCACGGTTTGCCCGGCTGTATGCGGAATATGCGTTTTTGCAGAAGCATTTCGGGCCGAACCGGGTTATATTTGAATTAAGGCGGCGCAGGATTGACGAATCCGTCATCGATGCCGCTGTAAAAGAGCATTACGACCCGTCGCTTCAGAAATCAGAGCTTTTTGCGCTCGCGCAAAAGCGGCTGATGGGCGACGGATCGGAAAAAAGCCGTGCGCGCGTGATCCGGTACCTGATCGGGAAGGGACATTCCGTTGAGGAAGCGCGCCGCGCGGTGGAAGAGGCGGCAAAAACAATTTTGGATGAAACATGAGAGTTTGAAGGAGGAAGCTACTATGTGGAAGAGAAAAGCGGCCAGCGTTTTATTGGCGGCGGTTATGCTGTTTCCGGGAGGCGCCGCCATGCAGGCGTCTGCGGAAGAAGCAGTTATTTCGGAGAATCTTGCGGCAGATTCCCTGCAGGCAGTTCAGCAGGCAATCCTGGCCTCGGTCAAAGAACCGGTTACGGCGGATGCAGGCGGGGAATGGGCCGTGATTGGAATCGCGCGTTCGGGCGCTGAAGTTTCGGAGGAGTGGTACGACGGTTACCTTTCCCAGCTCTATCAGCTTTTAAAAGAAAATGACGGCAAACTGCCGGGCGTACAGCTTTCCGATTATGCGCGCGTTGCACTGGCGCTGTCTGCGATGGGCCACGATCCAACAGACCTGGGCGGATACGATCTGTTAGCGCCGCTGTCCGATCTGGAAACGCTCAAAGGGCAGGGGCTGAGCGGCGTCATGTTTGCGCTTCTGGCTTATTCCGCTCAGGGGACAGACGCTGCGGCCTATCAGGAGTACATTGATTGGATTCTCTCCTCTGTGCTCCCTGACGGCGGCTTTGCCACCAGCGGCGCCGTAAGCGATCCAGATATGACCGCCATCGCGATTACCGCGCTGGCCCCCTATCAGGACGACAGCCGGGTCAAAGAGGTCATCGACGGGGCGGTTGCATTCTTGGCAGGAGCCATGCAGGAGGACGGCGGCTTTAAAAGCTATGGGGCCGAGACGTCCGAAAGCGCGGCTCAGGTGATCGTTGCGCTCTGCACCCTGGGAATTGATCCGGCCGCGGACGAGCGGTTCTGTTCGGCAACGGGAGAGAACCCGCTTTCCAACCTGCTCTCCTTCACCGCGTCTGACGGAGGATATTACCATGTCAAAGGCTCGGCCAGCAGCAATCAGATGGCGACAGAGCAGGCGCTGATCGCACTCGGCGCTTATTCCAGATTATTAGGGCAGCAGAATTCATTCTACGATATGACGGATGCCGCAGTGGTGGGGACGCTTCGGACCGAGCAGGAACCGACAGGTTCTCCGGATGTGAAGAAAGCCCAGATCGTGCGCGAGCCGCTGGCGTTTTCGGATATGGACGGGCACTGGGCAAGCGCTCCGGTACAGCTTCTTTCCTCCTGCGGGATCATCTCGGGGACGGAGAACGGTGAATTTTTACCGGCCAATTCCCTAACGCGCGCAGAATTTGCCCAAATGCTGATTGGCGCGCTGGGGGTGCCCGACCAGCAGGGGAATGCCTTTACCGACGTAACCGGTACGGAGTGGTATGCGAAAGCGGCTTCGACTGCTTCGTATTATGGTCTGATCAGCGGAAAAGACGGCGGACGGTTCGCCCCGCTGGAGCCGGTTACGCGCGAAGAGGCCGCTGTGATACTGGCAAAAGCGGCCGAGCTTTGCGCAAAAGGAAAAGAATATTCGCAGGAAGATGCGGAATTTACGCTGGGGCAGTTTGACGACGGCATGGACGCCGCCGCCTGGAGCGCGCCGTCGCTGGCATTCTGTGTGGATGCGGGCCTGTTTTCTTCGGATACGATGGATATCCGTCCCGGCGATGGATTAACCCGGGCAGAAGCGGCGCAGCTTACCTATCAGCTCATGCAGTTGTGCGAGCTTCTGCCGGAATAAAAAGTTCCTTGATTCGAACGGATTAAGATAGGAAGAATGAGATCATGAAAAGAAAGTGGATCATTATTATATCGGTTGCGGCGGCCGCCCTGCTTTTGACCGGCGCCTGGTTCTTAGGCGGAAATGAACAGCCGGCGGTTTCCCCGACGCCGGCCAGTGCCTCGCCCTCTCCGGAGGAAACCGCATCGCCTTCCCCTGCGCCTACCGGCACAGAGGCGGACCCGTCGCCGTCGGAATCTGCTCCGGCGCCGTCTGCTTCGGCTGAGGCTTCGCAGGATCCGGAAGAAAGCGCTTCACCTTCGGCATCTTCAGCTCCGCCCAATTCTTCTGCTGCTCCAACAAATTCCCCTGCGGCAAATTCGCCCAATCCTCCCAAAGAAGAACCGCCGCAGAATACGCCGTCAAACGAGCCGGCGCCGGAACCGGAACCCTCTGTTCCGCCGTCCGCAAGCCCGTCCCCCTCTCCGGAGACGCCGCCTGCGGATGAGGAAAAGCAGGCACAGTGCACGATTGTGGTGGAATGCACCCAGGTGCTGTCGGCCGTGGACAGCTTAAAGGAGGAAAAGCGGGACATCATTCCGCAGGACGGGATCATCCTGGCGGAGCAGACCATCGATCTGACGGAGGGCGACACGCCGTTTGACATTCTGCGGCGGGAGACCAAGCGCAATAAAATTCAGATGCAGTTCTCGAGAACACCTTTGACCGGGTCGGTTTATGTGGAAGGAATCGGGAACCTGAACGAGTTCGACTGCGGCGGAACCAGCGGCTGGGTGTATTCGGTCAATGGCGAAACGCCGAGCGTAAGCGCAGGCGAGTATGTCCTCGAGGACGGTGACGTGGTGCGCTGGTATTACAGCCTGAGCGAAAATGCCAGCGGCCTGGAATAAAGGAGTAAAATATGGAAAAAAAGCAGGACATCCAGCTGTGGCTTGACTGGGCGGTGGAGCTTCAGGCTCTGGCGCAGGCCGGCCTTGCTTACACGAAAGATGCGTTCGACCGGGAGCGGTTTGAACGCATCCGTGCGATTTCAGCTGAAATTCTCAGCCACCAAAGCGAGATCCCATTTGAAAAGGCAGTGGAATTGTTTTGCAATGAGTCGGGCTATCAGACGCCAAAGCTGGAAACAAGAGCGGCGGTTTTTTCCGAAGAGCGGATTTTGCTGGTTCAGGAAAAGGACGGAAGATGGTCTTTGCCCGGCGGCTGGGTGGACGTGAACAAAAGCATCCGGGAAAATGCCGAAAAAGAGGTTTGGGAGGAAGCCGGCCTGCGGGTCAAGGCAAAGCGGCTGATTGCACTGCACGACCGGAACCGGCACAACAAACCGGTATTTGCCTATGGAATCTGCAAAGTATTTGTTTTGTGCGAAGCCCTGGACGGAGCGTTTCGGGAAAATCTTGAAACCGTAGCCAGCGGATATTTTCCGCTGGAGCATTTGCCGGAACTGTCGGAGGACCGGAATACCAAAGAGCAGATTGCACTGTGCTTTTCTGCTTACCATGATGAAAATTGGAGCGTCGTATTTGACTGAACAGGAGTGGATGAAATGGATAAAATTGCGAGCTTTACCGTAGACCATATCCGGCTACTTCCGGGAGTTTATGTCTCCCGCCGGGATCATATCGGAACCGAAGTAGTTACAACCTTTGACATCCGGATGAAAATGCCGAATCGGGAACCGGTGATGAATACGGCCGAAATGCACACGATGGAGCATCTGGGCGCGACTTTCCTGCGCAATCATCCCAAGTGGAAAGACAAAGTGGTATATTTTGGCCCTATGGGCTGCCGGACGGGGCATTATCTGCTGCTGGCGGGAGAGTATACCTCACGCGATGTCCTTCCGCTGGTTATGGAAATGTTCGAGTTCATCCGGGATTACGAAGGAGAAGTCCCAGGTGCGGCCGCCCGCGACTGCGGGAACTATTTGGACATGAACCTTCCTATGGCAAAATATCTGGCTAAGGAGTATTTGGACCGCTGTCTTTCCCGGATTGAAGAAAAGAACCTGGTCTATCCGGAAGACTGAGAAGAATAAAAGCCGGCATTTGCCGGCTTTTTTTATGCGGTAAATACTCCGCCTCAGCAGAGTATTTACCCCCTCGCCGCCTTTGGCGGCTGGGGCCCCATGAAGGGCCTTTCTCGCGTGAGAAAGGCCCCTCACCCAAAGAACGCTCAAGGGGAAACCCCTTAAGAATCCCCCCATCGTGCGCTATTGTTACTTTTCGCAGTACGCAGTAGTTAGTATCTTTTCTATTCTACTATACTGCACCAGTTCGTTTCAGCGCAGGAAGGCGAAAGGAGAATTCTAATCAGCCTAACGTAAAAAAAATATAAAAATTAGTTGTTTTAGATCGCTTACGGCTATAATAGAAAGTACCGTTAGATGAATGACACGCAAAAAAAGCAGGTTTTGCTTAGCTTGCCATGATTGGCCCGAAGGGGATTCTTAAGGGGGCGAGCAGCCCTCTTAAGCGTTCTGGGGGATTAAAAGGGGGCCTTCTCACGTGAGAAGGTCCCCTTTTGGGGTCCCCAGCCGCCAAAGGCGGCGAGGGGTAATAATCGCCGCTCGCAAGCGGCGGAATTTTTGCACGGAAACAGCATTGCATTCCGGCGCAGCCCCATTAGGGGCGGTGCGCCGTTTGCCTTTTTAGGTGAAGGACTTCTGGTATTTTCGCGAGAAAGGCCTTTCAGGGGCCCCAGCCGCCAAAGGCGGCGCGGGGTATTCCGCGCTCCGCAGTCCTCGCAGGACCCGCAGAGTGCGGAACTCCCATGCACGGCAAAAGATTGGTAAAGCAAATGTTTGAGAGTACATACGGCACAATTATAAAAAATAAAAAAGCCCGCTGTGTCATAACACAGCAGGCCATTATCATCTATTGTTCACCCGTTTCGCTTAAAATCCGAATAGCGCCTTGCAGCTGCGTATCCTCCTCCAAAGTAAGCTGAGGAATGGTTTTGTTCTGCGCTTCTTCCGACAATTCGATCCGCACATCCGGCTCAATTCCGACTCCATGAATGTTAATCCCATTTGGCGAAAAATACTGCTCTGTCGTAATAGACAGTCCAGACCCGTCCGGCAGTGTAATCAGCGACTGTACAATTCCCTTGCCAAATGAAGTAACCCCTACAATGGTAGCCCGTTCCCGATCCCGCATTGCCCCGGTAAAAACTTCTGAGGCACTCGCGCTGTTTCCGTCAATCAAAATGACCATCGGGATGGTGTCCTGTTCTTCGTCCGAATAGCGATAGGTTCGGTTTCCTTTTTTGTCCTCCATATAGACGATGACGCCTTTGTCCAGGAAGATATCTGCCGCCGCACAGACCGACTCCAGATCACCGCCCGGACAGCCGCGCAGGTCAAAAATCAGCGACTCCATTCCCTCTCCGTACATAGCTTCCATAGCGGTTTCAATTCCCGGCACCGTATTTTCATCGAATTTGGCTACCCGCAGATAACCTATCCCATCGCCAACCATTCTGTAATCTACTTTTGTTGTCTTGATGTCACCTCTCTCCACGGTTAAATCCAGCCGGTTACCGTTTCGTTCAATGGTGACTGTAATGGCCGTCCCGATCGGATCGTCCAGATGGGTACCTTTGGTGTAGTCAATCAAATCGTTGTAATTGTCGTGCGTAAATTCTGTTCCGTCAACAGCAACCAGCTTATCTTCCTTTTGAATACCCGCTGTTTCTGCTGTTGAGCCCTCATACACTTCCTGAATTACCGGATATGCTTCTTCTTCCGGATAGAGCATGGTCACGCCAATTCCGACATAGTTTCCGGAAAAATCGCTCATCCGGCTTTCAAAGCTCTCCTTGTCATAATAGATGCTGTAAGGATCGTCTAAAGACGAGACCATGCCGGAAATTGCATAATCCGTCATACGCTCTCCGTCATGCTCGTAGATAAATTCGCTGTCGATAATACTTTTTACCTGCTGGAATTTCAGATAGTCAAATCCATCGCGTCCGCCCAGGTAAAAAATCGTTCCCACCGTAAGGATCACCGTTGCGACACACGTTATGACACATGCCACAACCGTTTTCTTTTTGCTGCTCAAACTCCATCACCTTTCAATCCAAACTAGGCGTGAACTCTCTTTCATAAAATTCCAAAGAATTCTGTCAGCGGGTCGCACTCCCTGGAATTCTTCTATTCGAATTCCGCATGGAAGAAAAGAAATCATCTGCTTCCATATTTCTCATTATATTCTCTTTTCCGCTGATTTATCCTTCTGTCAATACAAATAATCCGCAGGATTCTGGTACTCCCCATCAATGATCACTTCAATATGAATGTGCGGTCCTGTTGAATAGCCGGTAGAACCAACTTTTGCAATCGTCTGCCCACGCTCCACTACATCTCCCACACTTACCAGAAGCTTACTGTTGTGGGCATACAGCGTGCTCATGCCATTACCATGATCAATCACCACATAATTTCCATAGGCATTACTCCAGGTCGCTTTGATGACCTCTCCGCCTTCGGCAGCCAAAACGTTTGTCCCTCTGGACGCACCGATATCCATGCCCGTGTGCAGTTTATAAACATGGAGCGTGGGATGCCACCGCATACCAAATTCAGAAGTAATGATTGTACTCGAATCTGACGGCCAGCCGAGCGTCCCGCCCGTGTAGGCAGCGTTACCGGATCCAGTAGAGCTGCTTCCCGAAGATGCGCTTGCCGCTTCTTCCTGCCGTCTGCGTTCTTCTTCCTCCTGCCGCCTCTTCTCTTCTTCTTCGCGCTGTTTCTTTTCTTCCTGAAGCTGAGTAATTTCTGCTAAAATGTTCTGCGCTTCCTGCTCTAATTCCGCCTCAGCCGCTTCCAGGTCCTCCTGTTGGCTTTGAAGCTGAGCCACCAGTGCATCGCGTTCCTGAGACTTTTGTTCCAGCTCAGCCTTTTGGCTGTCCGCCTGCGCCTTATCGGATTCCAGCGTCTGCTTGTCCGTCTCGAGGCTCTCTTTCAAGCTTTCCAGCTCATTTTTGGCGTTGGTCAGCTCCTCGATAAGCTCTTGGTCGTGCGTAGCCATATCCTTGACCAGCTCAATCCGCGTGAACATATCGGAAAAGCTCTCTGCATTGAGAATGACCTCCAGATAAGTGGTTTGTCCCTTTTCGTACATGACCCGCAGCCGGGTTTTGAACAGTTCGTCTTTCTCTTCAATTTCCGTTGTTTTATCTGCTATCTGTGTTTCCTTGGTAGCAATTTCTTCGGTCTTTTGACTGATTTGCTGCTCCAGCTGCTCAATTTCGTCTTCGATTTGAAGAATCTGCTGATCAATCTGAGCCTTTTCTTCCAGAACTCCAGCCTTCTGGTTCTCTACTGCATCAATCTGCCCCTCCAAATCTTCTTTATTCTGATTAGTCTCATCCAGCTTGTCCTGGTTCTGCTCAATTTCGTCGGTCAGTTCGTCAGCAAATACACTGTATGCCAAAAGGGGCGTCATGATCGACAGAATGATCGCTCCCGTCAGAATCCACGCTAACGCTTTTTTTGCCTTCTTTGCTTTTTTGTTCACAACATAAGCCTCCTGTGATCTGTTTTTTCCTTACACATCCAAATATTTTCTCATAGAGAATGCGCTTCCCAACGCGCCAATCAATGCGCCCAAGCCTAGGAACGCTCCCAAAAACAGGAATGCAACCTCGTGATAGGGAATAAACGAAAAGATTCCCAAATCCATGTTTCCAAGCATGTCAAGGCATGCAATATAGCCCCAAGATATTAGGCCAAACGCAATGAGACCGCCAATGAGTCCAATTAGGATTCCCTCTATGATGAACGGCCAGCGAACAAACCAGTTCGTTGCACCGACAAATTTCATGATGTTAATTTCTTTTCTTCTTGCATACACGGCCAATTTAATGGTATTGGCAATGATAAAGATCGAAACAATACACAGCAGAACCATAATCCAAACGCTTGCCGTCCGGATCACATCCGTAATATGTACAATCTGATCGAGCAGTTCCTGCTTATTGTTGACTTCTGCAACTCCTTCAATTTGCCCAAGCTGTGACGCAGTATCAGAAGCTAACGTAATGTCCTTCATGGTTATATCATAGGAAGTCCGAAACGGATTATCCTCTTCCAATCCGTCTAAAACAGACTGGTCTTCCCCAAATGCGTCGCGCATATATTCCAGCGCGTCTTCTTTGGTAACCAGAGATACGCTCGCAACATTGTCAATTTCCATAATTTTTGCGGTTAAATCCGCAAGTTTTGTCTCGTCATACGTTTCGTCCACGACCACCTTTATCTCCGCGTCCTCACGAATCTGCTGGCTCATCGCGTTGACATTGATGCCCAAAGCCAAAAACAGCCCTAAAATCAGCAGGCAGGCAATTACCGTAAAGGCCGACACAAAGCTCATCAAAGCATTTTTTCCAATGCTTTTAAATGCGGTTGTGACGAAATATTTGAAATTATTCTTGCCCATCGTCATACCCGCCTTTCTCGCAGTCACGCACGAGTCTTCCGTCCGAAATGGTGAGCACACGCTTTTGGAACCGGTTTACAATTTCTTTCGCGTGCGTTGCCATAATTACCGTTGTTCCCCTGTCATTGATCTGTTCCAGAATTTCGACAATCTCCAATGCAGTGGAAGGATTCAAATTGGCGGTAGGCTCGTCCGCAATCAGCAGCGGCGGATTATTGGCCAGCGCCCGCGCCAGTGACACTCTTTGCTGCTCTCCGCCGGACAGCTGATCCGGATAGGAGCGTGCTTTGTGTGTCAGCCCCACTGCGCTCAAGACAGTTGGAATTCTCCTGCGGATTTCCTTTTTTGTTGCTCCTACAACCTGCATTGCGAACATTATATTATCATATACCGTCCGATCCTGCAGCAACCGGAAATCCTGAAAAACCACGCCCATCGACCGGCGCAGATAAGGCACATCCCGTTTCGCCAGCTCTGTGACATGGAAGTCGTTGATTCGGATATCACCGCTTGTGGCCTGCTCCTCATACATTAAAAGCTTCGCCAAAGTTGATTTTCCGCTGCCCGATGGTCCGACAATAAATACAAATTCTCCCTTTTCAATCTTAAAACTGACATGGCTTAATGCTTCTGTCCCATTTTCATATGTTTTGCATACATCCTTAAATTCGATCACGTTTTCTTACCTCTTAACCTATGTAACCCAAACCGGCTTTTGCGGTTTTTCAATTCTCCTCTCCGATCCATTCCATTGATGCAGACAAAATCTGTCTGTGCCCGGTTCCGCCGCTCTGCACCGCTATGCGGCAAAATTCCGGGCAGAACAGACCCTCCTATGTTCTTATAATTCCATAGGATCCGACTTCAAATATTTGTTTACCATCATGGCAACTTTGAAAACAATCGCCTGGTCAAACTTTCTCAGATCCAATCCCGTAATTTTATAGATTTTATCCAACCGATATACCAAGGTATTGCGGTGCACAAAAAGCTGACGGGACGTCTCGCTGACATTTAAGTCATTTTCAAAGAATTTCTGGATCGTGAGCACTGTCTCCTCATCCAGAGAGTCAATGGAACCCTTCTTTAAAACTTCCTTTAAAAACAATTCACAAAGCGTCGTCGGAAGCTGATAAATCAAACGCCCGATTCCTAAATTATCATAGCTTACAATGCACTTTTCCTTCTCAAATACGTTACCGACATCCAAAGCGACCTGAGCCTCTTTAAAGCACATACCCAATTCGCCTACATCACTGCAAAGACTGCTGATTCCTACATTTGCCTTGACCATTGCTTCGGAGTTAATAGTCTCGACAATGCTTTTCGCCACATCCTCCAGCTCACTGATTTCGACTTCGTCTTTATATTCCTTTACTACAACGATGCTGTTCTCAGAAATATTAATGACATAATTTTTCTCCGAGACTGGAAAGAGCCGGCGCAGTACATCGTAAGCGGCACTGTCAGCCTCACTGGGAATGCGCACTAAAAACAGCGCACGCAGCACTTCTACATCCACATGCAGTTCCCGCGCCTTTTGCCGGAAATCAAACGGCAGCAGATTTCCCAGCAGGATATTTTTGATGAACGTAGTTTTATCATATTTTTCATCGTAATAGAGCTCCATGTTCTCCAGAGCGATCTTCAAAATATGACAAAAACGCTGCACTTCTTCTCCTTCGCCCTTTACGTATGATATATAGTTGATGCCATTGTTTACTCCAATCGCAGTAACATAATAGCCGTTGCAATAGTAGTCCTCTGTTGTCGAAAGGCGCTCATCCGTCATCTGGGAGGTCTCTTCAATAGAAGGCACTTGCCCCACACTGGCTAACAAGTATCCTTCATAATCCAATACGCCCATATCATAGTCAACATTTTCTGACATTTGTGTTAAAATTTTTTGAAAGGCTTTGCTGATCATCGATTCCCAACCCCTTCATTCTTGTTTTCTTTTAAAAAATAGATATACATACGTATATATCATAAACTTTTTTCGTGAATTTTGCAATATGAAACGACATTTTTATCATTTGTTAACGAATTTTTAAAAATTTTGTCATGATTCTCCGCTCTTAATTACTATATTTTGATAAAAGAAAAAAACGGAATGGGGCTTTCGGGACTGCCGCGGTGAAAATTTGTTATGGTTTCTTCACCATTTCTGCACTGCGGTTTTGCTTCTGAAGGTTCCAGTCCTGTCCCATTTTCATTTTACGCTGACCTCTTCGAAAAGATAACTCCTCAGCTTCTTTTCGTTCCGATTTACATGACAAACTTCCGTCCGTTTCTGCAAAAACAGAAGCATCTTTACCGACATGATTTCAGCCGCTCTTCTGCCAGATGATAGGCCTCCTCTAATTCTTCGCACATCCGGTCAAATTCCGGATCCGACTCCATCCGTTCCGGCTCAGCTTGGTAATAGGCAATGGATTCGCAAATTCCCTCTGCAAATGAAACCGTTGCCTGAAATTCGGGCACAAATTGTTTCAATTTGGAATTATCCATCACCATAGAATAAATTTTATCCCCCTTGAGTCCGCCCTCATATCCCGGATAGGAGCAGATCCATTCCACCGGCACATGAAGAATATCTGCCTCTTTGCCCACGGCTTCTGCAATAGTTTGTGTAATCTGGTTCCAGGTCAAAAGCTCATCCGATGTAATGTGAAACGCCTCTCCCACCGCAGCCGAATTGCCTACCAGTCCCAGTATCCCTTTGGCAAAATCCCGGCTGTGTGTCAGCGTCCAAACCGTGTTCCCATCTCCAGGCAAGATTACCTTTTTTCCCTGCAAGATTCGGTTAACAAGCGTGAAACGCTGCTTGCGGCTGTTAAAAATGTGCGGAATCATGGTCTCATTATAGGTATAGGACGGGCGGATGATGGTCACAGGGAAACCGGTCTCACGATATTGGCGCACAAGAACGTCTTCACAGGCAATTTTTGCTCTGGAATAGTCCCAATAGGGATTGCGAAGCGGAGTCGATTCCGTTACTATGACATGGCGCGGCGGCCGTTCATAACAGGATGCCGAACTAATAAAAAAGTACTGTCTAACCTTGCCGTCAAACAGCTCGATATCCCGTTCTACATCGCTTGGCTCAAAGGCAATGAAATCGAGTACACAGTCAAATTGGTATTCGTGCAAGGTGCGTTTCATCCCCACTTTGTCATGGACATCTCCGCATATCACTTTTATTTTATTATCTTCTGCAAAGGGATGTCTGCCCCGATTAAATAGATAGACTTCATGTTTCGTGCTTAACAGTTTAGACACGTCCCGGCTAATGACGCCGGTTCCGCCAATGATTAATATTTTCATTCGATCATCCTCCTTCTATGGAATAAAACTTATAGTTCTATTCGCTGGTTTGTTTCAGTGTATCATACTGAGTTTAAAAAATCCAGAAAAAAAGGACATGACATCAGTCATGCCCTTTTTCAGCAAAAAACTTAATTCAAGATCGTGTTTTCAGTATCTTTGTCAAACAAATGAATCTTGTTTGCATCAAATGCAACACGAATATTCTCCCCATGCTTTGCTGTTGTTCTCGGATCAACAACCGCAACAGCCGGCGTACCAGCAATGGTCAAATACAAGTTTGTTGAAGCACCCATCATTTCTGTCAAATCAACATAAGCATCAACAATGGTGTCGGGAGACATTGCCATAAATGCTTCTTCATCGTGGATGTTCTCCGGACGAATACCCATTACAACTTCTTTGCCAATATATTCGCTGTTTGCCAGCTTTGCAGCTTTTCCTTCCGGAAGCTTGATTGTGAATTTGTCAAACTTGAGGCAAAGACCATTTCCGTCCTTCTCCAACATAGCGTTGATGAAGTTCATCTGCGGGCTTCCAATAAATCCGGCAACAAACATATTAACGGGCAATTCATACAGATTCTGCGGAGTATCGATCTGCTGAACAAAACCGTCTTTCATAACGACGATACGGGTACCCATTGTCATAGCTTCGGTCTGGTCGTGCGTTACATAAATGAACGTAGTCTGCAGTCTCTTATGAAGCTTACCAATTTCAGTTCTCATCTGAACTCTGAGCTTTGCATCCAAGTTCGAGAGCGGTTCGTCCATCAGGAATACACGAGGTTCACGTACGATTGCACGGCCCAGAGCAACACGCTGTCTCTGACCTCCGGACAGAGCCTTAGGCTTTCTGTCGAGCAAATGAGTGATACCCAAAATATTTGCAGCCTCTTCAACGCGGCGTTTAATTTCATCTTTTGGAGTTTTTCTAAGTTTCAAACCAAACGCCATATTATCATAAACGGTCATATGCGGATACAATGCGTAACTCTGAAATACCATTGCAATGTCTCTGTCTTTTGGGGCAACATCATTTACGAGCTTGTCGCCAATGTATAACTCACCAGAGCTGATTTCCTCCAATCCCGCGATCATACGGAGGGTTGTCGATTTACCGCAGCCGGAAGGTCCAACCAAAATAATGAACTCTTTATCTGCTATTTCAATGTTAAAATCGCTAACAGCGGTTACACCACCTGCATAAACCTTTGTAATTCCTTTCAGACTTAAACTTGCCATACTTGTTTTTATCTCCTTTCTGCTTTTCCTTGCCAAACAACATTATCATTCTACCATAAATATTCGGCAATGTCAGTCCTATTAATTCACAAAATTATTCCTCCCATTTTAGCTAGTTTGCATAAATCACGCCCAAGCAAAAACCATTTTCTTCCTTTTTGTTGAATATTTTTCTATTTTTCTTCTGATTCTCTTCTTTTTTTGGCCGCTTCGATCACATCCTGGCAAACACTTTCTGCCGCCGGTTCATAGCGGACAAACTCAAATGTAAATTCGCCTCTTCCCTGAGTCATGGAGCGCAAATCCGTTGCGTATTTAAACATCTGAGAAAGCGGAACTTCCGCCTCTACTACTCCGGTTCCATCCCCGGACGGGTTCATACCCAAAATTCTGCCGCGGCGCTTGTTGATATCGCCGATGACGTCGCCCATCATAGACTCCGGTACGGTTACCTTTAACTCTCCAATCGGCTCAAGCAGAATCGGCGAGGCCTGTTTTAATCCCTCTTTAAATGCAATGGAAGCAGCTACCTTAAATGCCATTTCAGAAGAGTCTACTGGGTGGTAAGAACCATCCACCAACGTCGCTTTCAAATTTACAACCGGGTAGCCGGCTAAAACGCCGTGCTCACAGCATTCTAACAACCCTTTTTCAACTGCGGGAAAATAATTCTTCGGCACAGATCCGCCAAATATTTTTTCTTCAAACGTTAAGCTCTCCTGATCACCCGGCTCAAACTCGATCCACACATGGCCATATTGTCCATGGCCGCCGGACTGCTTCTTGTGTTTTCCTTCCACTTTAACCTTCTTGCGGATTGTTTCCCGATAAGGCACAATCGGTTCTGTAAACTCCACATCCACTCCATAACGTCCTTTTAGTTTGCTCATAATGATATCCAAATGCTGCTCACCCAATCCATTGATAAGCTGTTCATGCGTTTCCGCATTGGATTCTAACCGGAACGATGGATCTTCTTCATTGATTTTCTGAAGGCCGGAATTGATTTTTTCTTCTTCACCTTTCTTTTTTGCATAAACAGCGAAGGAAAGATTGGGGGTTGGGTAAGCAACCCGATCTAAAATAAAATGTTTTTTCGCCCCGCAGAGCGTATCGCCAGTTACAGTATTCATCAGCTTTGCCGTTGCACCGATATCTCCGGCGCAGATCTGTTTGGCTTCCAGCTGCTTTTTGCCGCGCAGGAAAAATAATTTTCCAATCTTTTCATTGCAGTTTTTCGAGGCATTGTATACAACGGAATCCGGAGTCATTGTACCGGAATACACACGGAAAATAGATATTTTACCAACATAAGGATCCGAAATGGTTTTAAAAACAAGGGCGCAAAGTTCCGATTCCCCTTCGAGCGATACACTGTCTTCGTTTCCAGCCTCATCAATCAAAATAACCTCTTCCGCCGGCATTTCTTCCGGTGAAGGAAAATAGCTCACAATGGAATCGAGCAAATCCAGAACGCCGATTTTGAGCTGTGCCGATCCGCACAGAACAGGCAGAATATCCCCCGTCTCAACTCCTTCCCGCAGAGCATGGGAAATCTCTTGCTGGGTGAACTCTTCTCCGTTGAAATATTTCTCCATCAAAACTTCGTCTGTTTCTGCAACTGCTTCTAAAATCATATCGCGGATTGGAGCAATTTCCGCCTTTTCTTCTTCCGATATATCGCTGTCCACAGCCTGATTGCCGTCAAAAGTACGCAGTTTCTGCTCTACAATACTGATAAATCCATTAAAATGATCCCCGTCCTTAACAGGAACGGAAAACGGAGCGACACTTTTTCCAAATGTTTCTTTGAGCTGTTCTAAGACTTTAAAATAATCTGATTTTTCATCATCGAGCTTATTGACATAAAAAATACAGGGAATTTTTTTCTCTTTTACACGCCGGAACGCTAATTCCGTCCCAACAGCGACGCCGGATTTTCCGCTGACCGCAATGATGGCTGCATCAGCAGCGCGCACACCTTCGCAAACGGCTCCTGCAAAGTCGAAATAGCCAGGTGTATCAATTAAGTTTATTTTTACGCCTTTCCATTCGAGCGGCATGACAGAAGTATTGATAGAAAATTTCCGCTTTATTTCTTCCGGGTCATAATCGGATACGCTTGTACCATTCTCTACGCTGCCGCAGGCTTCGGTTGCGCCGGACTTATAAAGCATCGCTTCTGCAAGTGTGGTTTTTCCGGTTCTGCCGTGCCCCAGAAGGCATACGTTTCTTAACTTGCCAGTTTGAACATTGTCCATCAAAATCTCCCCTTTGCTTTTTTCAAGGTATTGCGAACAAAACCCTTCTATAATAGATAGTATTCTTGCTTTGCTGCGAATACCCTTTTTCTATATTACAAGAAATTAAAGTCGAATTTTTGTGCATTATTCACAATTTTCGGCTTTTATTCTTTCCCCTCCATATATATTATCTTAATTTTTGTATTATGAATTGGCTAGCGGCAGGACGATTCACAAGTAGATATCGCCATAAAGTCCACATCATAAACCGTTGGCCAATAAACAGCAAATGTACTTTCAGGCCAAGCGCTGCACGCGAGTGCAAATAACGATGTTTTTTACACCGTCTTCTTGCCCGCAATAAAAAAGTCTGCTGCAAACAAAAGCTTGCAGCAGACTCACGTCTACCCCATCCCGTTCTTCCGGATCCGGCAAAAAGGAGAAAAGAATCTTTATTTGGTAAATTACGGTACTATTATTGAGACTTTTCTGTATCCTGGTTATCAGGCGCACTCTCATTGTTTGAGCTGTCCTGCGGAGGCGCAGAATAATTGGAGGATGGCATATAGCTAAAAGTCTTTACAAGACCAAACGCTCTTTCCGCCAGCGTTTTCAGACCAGGAATTGCCGCATCCTTTCCTTTGATGACATTGACCAATCCAATAATGGCAAAAATAATCAAAACCAGAGAAATAATGCTGGTAACAACGCTGAAAATCATCGATAAAACACTTCCCAAAATCGGGATTCGGTAAAACAAAGAGAGGAATCCGATAATTACCTGAACGATTTCAGAAACCAGCGTAAGGAAAAACGCCTGCATAGCCTGGCGTGTCAGCCACTCGTCTTTTTCAACGACAATTACAAATCCAAGCAGCAG
>CALYAR010000068.1 GCA_944393585.1 uncultured Clostridia bacterium
GACAAGCTCCTGTATGCGGAGCTGATGAACACCGAGGACAAAAGACGTTGTACCGAGTGCGGCGCGTCCTTTGCGTCCAGCTCAAACAGCGTCAAATACTGCCCAGAGTGCCGCAAGCGGATCACCCGCCGACAAGCCGCCGAGCGTATGCGAAAAATGCGCTCCCTGTTACGCGATAGGGGCGCAAAAAGCCTTGTATAGCGCGGCTCTGACAGCCGCTTTTCCATAGGGCAAGGGCTTTATACCTTTTCCCTCAAAAATGACGTTCTACTGCGTAACGCCTTTTCCTGCACCCATAGAAAACCGGGGCGCGGTGGCCACACTATCGGCTGCCGCGTCCCGACTTTTATTTATTTGTTAAAATCACATTTTGATAGCATTTCAACAATCTCTGCATTTTCAGATAACATTTTATCCTGGTTTTGCTGATACTTCAAAATTTCTTCTGGTGTTATCTCTACCATTTTATAATCCCACTTTACATCAATTAGTTTCCCTAATTTTTCTTTTAACACCAAAAACCGCTCATAATCTTTATTCAAACTCATGCAATAGGAGTCAACTTGGGGATTTAGCGTTGCAGCATTTACAGACGGCAAAGTCTGTAGCACATCAAGTAATTGTATTTCCGATATAATATTTACTACATTTATATCACAAAATGAAAAGCTGGGTATACCAGACAAACTTCCACAAGCATCAAGTATAATCTTCCTATATTTGTCGCAATCTTTTAACAAATTATACGAATATGGAATCGTTCCATTTTCAACTCCATTTTTCAATGTTGTTTGTTTGCAGTATATTATTTTATTTCTAAAAGCAAGATCGTTCAATGATTTTGTGGTGCTTGTTGGCAATAAATCTTCCTGTTTTGCAGCATATTCAATCATTGCAAGGAATTGGCTAATATAAAGATATATGCTAACTAATTTTGTATTAACAATCTCCTTGGCTTTTTCCTCTTTTTTTACGGTAGGAAGAAAATCAACCATGTAATAGAATAACAAACTGGTAACATAAGCTGAAGCAAAAAAATCCACTATTTGTGCAACGCCTAAAAAGAACTCGGTCCGCGGTTTATCAAATAATAAAGATACAAATGATGGCGGTGTAAAAAGATAAGGAATAGAAGAATTTTTTATCATTAAAAATATACAGACTACAAACACAATAGATAAAAATTTGTGTCGTTTTATAAATGACATAAGCATACCGCCTTTCTTCTATTTTACGCAATATTATATCACACTATTATGAACCTTTCTACTTACTTCATTTACCCCTGTTCCATTTCCTTTTCCCGCTCCGGCGGACGCTCCTTTTTCAAAATGCTGTCAATGTTCCGCTTGATAACGTCGTATGGATGTATACTAAAAAATAGGACAAGTATGGTAAAATAGGAGACAAGGAAAAAAGAAAGGAAGGAAGAAAATGGCAAACTCAAAAGCAGCGCCAAAATACAGCGAAGATTTCAAAAAAACAATCGTAAGCCTGTATCAGTCGGGCAAAACCTACTCGGAAATTCAAAAGGAGTACGGGGTTTCTTCATCTGCCCTCTCCAAATGGGTTCATAAATACTCCCAGGTTCAGGTGGACGACGACACAGTGCTCACTGCACAGCAGATCAAAGCACTTCAGCGCCGCAACGCTCAATTGGAAGAGGAGAATCTCATCTTAAAAAAAGCCATTGCAATCTTCACGCCACACTCAGACAACGATTAGAAGCTGTCCGGGCGCTTTCCAGCCAGCACCGTATCTCCATTCTTTGCCGGGTACTCAACGTCCACCGCAGCGCCTATTACCGCTACATAAACCGGCAGCCATCTGCCAGAGAACAGGAAAATCAGCGCATCCGGCAGAAAATCCTGGAGATCTACGCCAAAACCGGTCAGCGCCTGGGCTGCCGGAAAATCAAACTTTGTCTTTCCCGTGATTTTTGCATATCCATCAGCGAAGGTCGGGTGTACCGCCTGATGAAAGAAATGAATCTCCCCAAAATGTCTACTGTCAAACCTCCCAGACCTCCGAAACAACCGGATGTCCCCCAGCCTTTCCAGAATCTGCTTGCCCAAAAGTTTGATCAGCCGGCTCCCAATCTGGTCTGGGTCTGCGACTTTACCTATGTCCGGGTTGGCCAAAGGTTCTGTTATCTCTGCGTCATTCTGGACCTGTTTGCCAGGAGGGTCATTGCCTACCGGGTCAGCACCCGCCTGGATCGGTTCCTTGCCCTCCATACTCTCCGGGATGCTGTCCGAAACAGAGGCGTTTCTCAGGGCGTCATGTTCCATTCCGACAGAGGCGCTCAATTTACCTCTGCCGATTTCCGGAAAGAACTGGATTCCCTCCACATGGTTCCGTCCTTTTCCAGGAAAGGGCATCCCTATGACAATGCCGTTATGGAATGTTTTTTCAAATATCTCAAAAAAGAGGAGCTGGACCGGCGGCATTTTCATTCTTTGGACCAATTAAAGCAGAGTCTGCTAACCTACATTGACGGCTTTTACAACCCCATTCGTCCCCATTCTCACAACCATGGCCTCTCTCCTATTCAGGCCGAAAACAATTTCTTTCGTCTTTTTACTTGTCCTAATTCTTGACTATAGTCCAGGATTCTTGCTTTGCGTTTCATATTCAAATATCCTCCTTTCCAGGACGGTGAGAAAACCGCCCTTTTCTCCATTATTATAGGAACGTCCTCATTTTTGCTCAAAGGTGCGATTATCTTCTTTCAATG
>CALYAR010000069.1 GCA_944393585.1 uncultured Clostridia bacterium
TATGGTACGCCGCGCGTTTACACCGAAGAAGAGCGGATGGATCTGGTGCTGCGCAGGCTGCAGAAACTGGATGAAAAAATCGGTGAAATGATCGAAGCATTTGAAAATGCAGGCCTGATGGAAACGACAACCTTTATCTTGACTACAGACCATGGAATGACGCAGTACGGCGGAATGGAAACTGCGGAGGAAGAAACTGCATACAGCCAGCTGGAGGACTTGAGAGCCAGCATTTCCGCTCTGGGAGAAGGGTTTAACTGCGAAGTGCTGACCTATCATGAAACGCCTGCCGAAGATACGGATATTGTCCTTGTAACATACGGCGGCCTGACTGCAAACCTCTCCTATGTCAACGAATATGACCGGGATGTCATCAATGAAAAGAATCAGAAGATTATTGAAATGGTGCAGCAAAAGCCATATTTCGGCGCAGTTATGGAGCCGGAAGAAATGCAGGAACGCGGAACCAAAATGGGCTTTGCCGATTTGATTATTTCGCCGAAAACCCCTTATCATTTCAGCGAGGATACCAATGCGATTCGCGCGCAGGGAAACCATGATTCCATTTTAGAAAGTTCGCAGAAAATTGCTTCTTTCATGTGGGGCGGCAACGTTGAAAAAGGAGTTACCTATACCGATCGGATTTATAACTATGAATTCACTGCGCAGATGGCGGCGCTTATGGGAATTAACGCTCCGCTTGACAGCATCGGTACAGTAAGAAATGACATCCTGTCCGGCATCCGCGTAGAGGAAAGCAGCGCGGGATCTATGGAAGCGGAAACTGCTGTGCTCGGCGGTTCTGCATCCGAAGAGAACGGGCTGGTGGTTTTGGAAAACGACGGAACAACTGCTGCCGAAGCTGAATGGACGGATCTTCCGGAAAGCAGCAGGATTGTATTCCGCTATCCCGCCGATACTACCGGCACCCTGGCGCTGTACCACAATGGGGAATTCGTCCGCAACATCTTTTTCCCCTCGTATTCAGGCGTTGAAATGAGTGAAAAAATTGTTAATCTTTCGCTGGAGGAAGGCGACAGCATCAAATTAACCTGTGAGAGAAGCAAAGGAAATACGCCCGTCAGTTTGGATTCGATGTATTTTACATTGAATGAAACAGTGGAAGAAGAGCCTGAAGTTCCGACCGATCCGGATACTCCCACTACCCCGGAAAATCCAGACACTCCAGACAACCCAGGTACTCCGTCGAACCCGGTTTATGCTGATGCTGTCATTGAGGTGCAGGATGAAAACGGCGCCGCGGTTGCAGGCGCAAAGGTCTCCCTCTATGATCAGGATTACGAATTGATTGCAGAACTGGAAACGGATGAAAACGGCAGAGCATATCAGGAAAAACTGGCTAAGGGTACTTATTACGCCGTATTGGATGGGGAAGAGAAAGAGTTTGAAATTTCCTCGGATCAAACGGTAACGGTTACATTGGTTCAGAAAACACAAACAGAACAGCAGCAATTTGATGATATCGGAAATCATTGGGCAAAAGAAGATATTTTATCTATGACGGATATGGGATTATTTGCCGGAACAGGGGAAAATAAATTCAGTCCGGATGTCACAATGTCACGCGCTATGCTGGTTTCCGTTCTCTATCGCTTAAATGAAATGGAACCCGAAACATTTGGAGTGGTTTGTGAAGAGCCGCGGGAGTTCTCTGATGTAGAAGCCGGTACTTGGTACGCAGAAAGCGTGGCGTGGGCAGGCGGAAGCGGTATTGTCAGTGGAATCGGTGAAAACATTTTTGAACCTGATACCAGCATAACCAGAGAACAGCTTGCCGTAATTCTGTATCAGTATCTGCAAAGAATCGGTATGGAACTGGAAAACAATCCGGTTGATTTCAATAATTTTGCAGATTCCAATACCGTTGCTTCATGGTCATATGATGCTATGCAGTATTGTGTGAATGTTGGGCTGATTTCCGGAAAAGATCACAACATGCTTGATCCGCAGGGACTGCTGACAAGAGCAGAAGCAGCTTCCGTTCTATCCAGATTAATTCAGCAAATCAATAACACGGTTAGTGAATAAGTGACTAAAAAATAAAACTCAGCGAGACAGAATAAGCCGAAAGGGATATTCTGTCTCGCTGCTTATTTTTTTCATTGCTGTGATTGTAGTTTAAAGGCCTCTGCAAACAGAAAGGTTTTCCAATCCCAAATCCATATAAAAATATCCAAAATAAATCTTGAATTTTAATGGTTTGTTTTTTCATTTCTTAATGACAGATAATTTTTTAACCTCAAGAACGCCCTTCCTGATAAAATACGGTTTTTGAATGTTAAAAAGGTTCTAAAAAACACTATGCGAAGATAGTTTCTTTCGCATAGTGTTTCTGCATGTTCATTCTATATGTGTTTTGTATTTTCCAATGCTTTCGGCCGATTCGAACAGTTATGCCGCATCAGAATCAGCCTGAGATCCTTGATGGGTCGGTACCAGTTCTACTTCATAGCCAAGTTGTTTCAGTCCATTGACAATTCCGCCGTCGCCAACCATGTGACCGGCTCCAACGACCAAAATCTGTGTTTTATTTCCCTCTTGCCGGAGCAGATTGTCAGCGAAGGCGATCATGTTTTGATCTCTTTTTTCAAAGAGAAGAAGGGACAGCTCATCGCCCGACTCCATCTGTTCCTCTTTGGCGGAATACGCTTCAAAAGCGTCCGCATCGCGTTCAATCCACATTTCCAGCATTTCGTCAATGCCAGAAACCGAAGCGGAAGGTTCTTCGTTGTTAAGGCCCCATAAATAGGAAAAAAGACAGCTGGCCAGATAGGCCTCCTGATATTCCGCAGAGAGGGAGTCCATCAATTCTCCCTGAAACACATAGCCTTCTATCTCTCCAATTTCAGCGCCGGATACTAGCGCTTTTTGATAGACATACAGATCGATTGCCACCGGCGCCGTTGCCGTTTGCCGGTCTGTCTCCTCTAAGCTGAGAGAAGAGAAGGTGTTTGCCAGTGCCCAGGGTTTAAACGATGCTGTCTGCGCTTCTGTGAACCCTAATTGATACATTACTTCAACAACCGCTTCGTAAAGATCAGCGGAAATGTGATCTTTCAGCGTTGTTCCGTCAGAGTAACGCTGAAGCTGCATAAATTCCTCAATTCCTTCTTCGTCAAAAAAGTCAACTTCGAAGTAAGCGGCATCCGAGCGGGTAATCACCTGCGAAAGGCTTTCCGAATAGGGATAGATATTGCCGCGGTCAACGTGAATCGTTCCAAGCAGATAAAGAACATTGCCGCCGTTCGTTGCTTTCCATAAAAGCCCCTCGGAAGCATTGCCGGTTCTGCGGCAGAAATCGGTCAAGAACCGTTGGGTGATGAGAATACCTTCCTGCAGTGTGCAGTTTCGATCCAAAGCTGGATCTCCGGTTCCGTCTCCCAAAATAATTTGGTTCTTAAGCATATATTCTTCTGCATTTGAGCCGGAAGCGGCAATGGATGCAGGAATTTCAAAACGCATCAGCTCCTGATACAAAAGGGAAATAAAGTTGCCTCTCGTCCCGTCACAGCGAATATTCTGAAACGCAGTCTTTTCCTGATAACCCAGGGATTTGAGTTTTTCCCCCACTTGGAAAATCAAATAGTTTGCTTCTCCGGAGGATATGGTGCTGTGAAGATTCTTATCGTACTGATACGGGAGCAGGCCGAGCGCTTCTGCATCAACCAGTTCGGAAAGCGCCCAGGAATCCGGCGCGGTTTTTTCCGCTGCGTTGGCGGAAGAGAAAGGCAGAAATAAAAAAACAAAGCATAGTAAGACGCGAATAAACCGAAGCGTTTTTTTCGTTTGGTTCAAAGTAATCCCCTCCTTTTTCGGATAAAAAATCGAATTTTCCGGCCTGCCGTATTTTTGAGTCATTTTCTCCCTAATAGTGAAAAAAAAGCCTGACCTGATATCAGGTCAGGCTATTTCAAATTCCTAAAAGAGCAGGCAAACCATTGCGCCAAAGCCTGCAGGCAAAAGGCGCAGATATTACATTTTCAGCATATCCTCTACATTGAGAATAAATACCGTCGCGCCTCCTACCGCTACTTCCTCCGGCAGGCTGTAATTGTTCATCCCTGCTCCATAAGCCGCATCCGGCTTTTTCACCTGGTTGCGGGTAACGCAGTACTTTCTTAAGATCTCGACGGCACGTTTTACTTGGGAATCTTCCGTTCCAACCAGCAGGGTTGTATTTCCCACCAGCAGAAATCCTCCTGTTGTCGAAAGCTTGGTAACAAAAAAGCCCTCTCTCGTAAGTGCCGATGACGCGCATTGGCTGTCGTCATTATTCACTATGGCAAGTATGAGTTTCATTTTATCTGCCTACCCCCTATTAAATTATTCCTGTCAAAGACATATTTATTATAAGAATGCGTCAATCAATTTCCGGCTTTTTGCATCTAGCTTTTGCAGATCGGAAATTTCATACCGGTTATCATTGATATCCCGCAACTGAACCCGTGTGCCGTATAATAGCTTGAGCCCGTGCAAAATATTCCGAATCTCAATTACAACTTCTCCGCAGTTGGTTTCTGCCTGAATACGCAATACCCCGTACTTTTCTTTACAATCCGTAATTTTGGTTAATTTGGGGATCAGGTAATACTCCTGCAGGCACTGTTCGATAATCTGGCGGTCGTGCGGCGGAAGTGTAGCTAAATTGCGGATAATCGCCTGTTCAACCCCTTCCTTATCGAGTAATGTGATATACTTTTCGAGCCCGGAAAGGGGAAAAAGCCGGCGCGGTTCCAAATTTTGAAACGTCCTTCCGTCATAAAGCTCCATATCCACCAAGGTAAGGTCTTTTCGGGTAAATCTTGCCATATCATTGTCAATGTATAAACGTCCCATCAGTCAAACCTCTCTTCCTCTTTGCTTTTGCGCACCTGATCAGACATGGTTTGAATTTGAACCAGTTTATAATATTTTCCTTTGCGCTCCATTAGTTCCTGAGGCGAGCCCATTTCAATAATCTCCCCTTTATCCACGACTATGATCTTGTTTGCTTTGCTTAAAGTAGAAAGCCGGTGGGCGATCATAATCGTCGTCCTTCCCCAAATCAGCCGTTCAATCGCCGCCTGAATCAGGCTTTCCGTTTCGGAGTCTACCGAAGCGGTCGCTTCATCAAAGAATAAAATGCTGGGGTTTTTCAGCACTGCACGGGCAATCGACAGGCGCTGGCGCTCTCCGCCGGAAAGTCCGGTGCCGCGTTCACCCAAAACAGTATCATAAGCATCAGGAAGCCTTGCAATAAATTCATGGGCATTGGCAACCTCAGCCGCGTTAATAATACTTTCCACCGACATGTTCTCGCTGCCATATGCGATATTATTATAGATTGTATCGTGAAACATCATTGGCTCCTGCTGAACATAGCCGATTTCCGACCGGTAAAACTCCATATCGATATCGCGGATGTTGATGTCATCTACCAGAATCTCACCGTCATAATGATCATAGTAGCGCATCAGCAGATTGATCAGGGTAGATTTTCCGGCGCCGGTTGTTCCGACAATGCCCACAATATCTCCCGGTTCGATCACCAGATTGATGTTGTTAAGCGTTTTTTTCGAGCGGTCAAAGGAAAAATTCACATTGCGGAACTCAATTTTTCCTTCCAGGCGGTCTGGATGAAAACCCTCTCCGAAATTTGCTTCCGGTTCTGCGTCAATGATATCCAAAATCCGCTCTGCGGAGTTAAGTGCGTTTTGGTAGGAGTCGTTTAAATTGGCAAAGAAGTTGACCGGCCCGTAAAACATCGAGGTATATGACAAAAACGAGACCAATAAACCTGCTGAAATAAAGCTGGGATTTTCTATTACCAGTTTTCCGCCGATTCCCCAAATAATGAGCGAACCGCAGGTTACGATAAAGCCCGCGATATTCGGAAATAAGGTTGTGATTCTGGAAGCACTGATATCCGTTTTCAGCCACTTGTCATTGTAAGTTTTGAAATTTTCCACGCTTCTTTTTTCGTTTGTAAAAGCTTTAATTACGCGGATTCCGGGGATTGTATCGGTCAATATCGACGTTACCGCCGACCAGCGCCTCCAGATCCGGCGATAGTACGGCGCGATTTTTTTTCCGAAAATCCGTGCGCCAATTACCACAAGCGGCACCGGGATGAGCGACAGGAGCGTGAGCTGCCAGTTCATGGCAAACATGATTACAATAATTCCGATCAGCAGGAAAAACTGCACGACTACCTCCTGCGTGATGCGGAGCATAAACGCCTGAATCGTCGACGTGTCGCCGCTGATCCGGTTAATGACCGATCCGGTCGAGGTGCGGTCATAAAACCGCACTGACAGCATCTGCGCTTTTTGATATACGTCGTTTCTTAAATCGGCAACGATTTTGTCTCCGCAGACCCGCAGCAAATAAGAACGGATAGCGCCGACCCCGTACTGTATGATGTATGCGCCCAGCAATACGGCAACGCAAACGCCCAGCATACTTTGGTTTCCTGCCGGCAGCACATCATCGACTAACATTTTGGTCATGTACGGCGGCAGAAGAGAAACAGCGGTGGTAATAACAGACAGGAACAGGGAAAAAACAAGCAGCCCCTTATAGGGAGAGATATATTTCACCAGTTTTTTGACAACCTTATCCTTGGATTGGCAGTTCATGCAGGTTGCCCCCGGACGAATCAGGTTTCTTCCGCACTGGGGACAGATGCAAAATTGTTTTTCAAAGGAAGCTTCTACGATCTGCATTTCCTCTTCTATATTTTTCCCCGCTGCAACATTTTGAATAAAAAATGCAGCCGCATCAAAAAGAGAAGCAACTTTATAGGAAAAACGCAGGAAATTTACATGCTCCTTGGAATAATCTACAAATTCTGATTCGCTTTCGTCCATGGAAAAAATCAACATGGCATTGCCGTAATTGCGCTTGACAACAGCACGCTTTACCTTATCATATGTATGAATCTTGAAACCGTTTGGAAAAGAATCATCAAAGCCGTATATCTGCCGGTCGGTTACGGCTAAAAAAGTTCTCGCATAGCGTTTTTTGATATTCAAGTCGCCGACTATAATAAACTGGAGCATTTCATCAGCGGCAATGTGGCTTTCTAGCTTTTGCCGTTCCGACTCCAACAGTTTTCCGTTGGCGGCAAACTGTCTTCCGCGAAAGGGTTCATTGATGACAAATGCTTTTTCCGTCCGCATTCCTTGACTATTACCATCGTTTGTACCAGAATGTTCACAACTGCATAAAGGGATTTGTTCCGATTCTTTCGCAGTGTTTTTTTCTCGCTGCTGCATCACAGTTTTCATAATAAAACCTTCCCATCTCAATGATTATTCTGCCTTACCGGCATTTGGCTGAGAATGTGTTATTGCTATTTAGCAGGATAGAACTATGATCATACGGATTCTTCTAAGGTTCATCACTTTTTTAAACCGCTGATCTGATTTTTGCATTGCAACTTTTTATTACCAGCATATCTAGTATTTTTAACAAAAACATTTTAACGCTTTTTGAATACTATACCACAATGAACAAAAAAGTCAACGCCTTTTCGTTAAAAAATACAGCCATTATTTTTCATAGATTTGCCGTTTAAAATCTCATCTTGATTTGTCAAAGTTCCCATTTCGCTATCGTCTTCTATCCAGAAAACCCCATTTTCCATGATTGGAAAAAGTTTGCTTTGATGGGGGATAGGGGTATTAAAAAACATGGCATAGATGGAGGCGGATTCACTGAGTCTACTTATGGTTCAAATATAAACCTCTTTTATCTTAAATTAGTTTAGGCTGCACCATGGATTGAGATTCTATCAATCACATTTTATCTGGATACAGTACGATATGGTTAATAACAGTATATAGCCTGTCATGCCATTCAACCAAGCTTTGGAATTGTTCTTCCTTTACTTCAATCGCCTCATTGTGCAGATAGGATTGAATCAAATAAAACGCTTCCTCGTTTACAGCAGGGGGATTGTTATTTAAATAGAGGTCAATGACTTTAAATTTATTGAATTCGATGATGCCGCATTGAATGAGAAGATATCGTTTGAGTGCTATAAGAGTTGAATTAACAAACATTTGCATCGAAGCAATTCCAAATTCAGGATTTTTTATCTTTTCAGCATCGGCCCACTCTTGAAAGGATTTGGCATCCTCAATTATAGCCTGTTTGTCGGGCATGGGGATGTCGTTTACATTGTAATCTCCGTACAATAGCTTATTTTGAGTCTTAAGGCGAAGAATTTCTAGAATAAGCTCTTCGTTTTTTATATAGGGAGGGTACAGCTGTTCTTCTGCAAAAACAATCGCTCCAAATCCTTTTGGAACCTGGAATTTTATCCAATATTGGTCGGCTGTTTTTTCAATGTCTTCCTGAATTGGGATAACGGTTTCCCGCGTATGTGTGGTAATAATGGCTGTGTCGATATCACTTTGCCCAGGGCGATAGTAATCACTGCCCAGAGAACCGATAGCGAATACTGCTCGTATTTGATCCTGATATTTTTGGGTTATCTCCTGTGCAAAACACTTTGCAATGCAAATCGCTTTTTCATATGATATAACCATTTTATGTCTCCTCCAAAACAAATTAAAACTGCTCGGTGAAACAAAACCGGATAGAAATATACTTAATAGATTAAACGAAACGTAATAACATACAACTAGGAAAAACAAAATTTTTCGTTTTATCTATAAGAGGAAAACGTCTTTTTATTTGCATATTAATCATTCTATTCAAACAAATTATATCATGTAAAATTTTCAAATGCAAACATCATTTTCACGATTATTTTGGCAGCTCCCAGATGTTTGGCAGGATGAAACCTGAAAATTTTCGCAAACTAAAATGGAGAAAGGAGATTGTTATGAAAAAAGATTATAAGAAAAAGGAAAAAACAACGTCGAAAGCTTTTAAAAATAAAATTCCGCCGGCATATGTCACTTATGCATTGGCAGATAAAGAAAAAATTGACCCTAAGACCAATACCGGCACACCTTCCATAGAAAACGTGGAAGAGGCCCGTGAATGGATTGAGGTCAACATCAAATAGCGGATGGCAAAATAACAAAAGAGTCCTGATAAAAGGACTCTTTTGACTTTTTATGCTTGCTTTTCCAGTGCGGAATCTGCATGGAAAAGCTTAAATTTCCTGATACTGTGCGGCCTCAGCCTGCTGTATGGAAAAAACATGTTTCTTGAATTTTATCAATACAATTACGGACAAAATCCCTGCCAGCAGCGACGTGCCGACAAAATTCAGCCAGATTCCCGTTAAATTCAAGGGCCACAATGCTCCGATTAATATAACCGGGAACACCAGGGCGGTGGAAAGGGAGATCAGGGAAGCCAGCACAGGCTTTTCTACCGCCGTCATATAGCTCTGCGTTGCAAATGAGAACCATCGGGTTAAATAGGTAAGACTGAATAATTGCAGCGCTCCAACGGCCGCTGCGATAAAATTGGCGTCTCCGCTCCCCATAAACAGAGTTGTGATCTGCCTGGGAATGAGGAAGATTACGGCAGCAGACAAAAGCGATAAGATTGCACTTGCTGTAAAACAGCATTTTTCAATGGCACGGACTCTTGGATAATTCCCGGCTCCCCAGTTATAGCCAACCGCCGGCTGGAGGGAATCGCACATTCCATATAAGAGCGGCTGAATAAAGCCTTCTACATACATTAAAATCCCATATATGGAAACGGCTGATTCTCCGCCAAAACGCAGTAAAACGGCATTCATTAAAATGGAGGTAATACGTCCCGCAATATTATTGAGAAAAACCGGGCTTCCGCACGCAATGATCTGCCGGATCATTTTGAAATGGAAGTGCGGACGGCAGAAACGAAGCTGCAGTTTTCCCCGGAAGAAGGGATTAAAAGCAAGAACCACGCAGATGAACATGCCGGAACAGGTAGCGAGCGCGGCACCCCAAATCCCCCAGTGAAAGACAAAGAGGAATAAAAATTCCAGCACTGCACTCAAAACGGACATTAAAATGTTCAAAAACATGCTGCTTCGTATTTTCCCACAGATCCTCAGATAGTTATCTACGGCAAACAAAATGGTTGTTACCGGCGAAGAGAGGGCATAGACCCGCAGGTACTGTACGGCCATTTTGGCAAACTCGCCGTCCGCCCCCATAAGGCGGATCAGCATGGGAGCGGCCGCAAATAAAATACCGCCGACCACAATACCGGCCATGACAATCATCAAACAGGCACAGGTGAAGATATTATTTGCCTCTTTCTCCTGCCTTTTTCCCAAACTGATCGAAATCGGAACCGAAGAGCCCGCTCCAATCAGGTCGGCCAAAGCAAAGTTGATGATAACAAAGGGCATTGCCAGATTCAGCGCGGCAAAACAGGTACTGCCCAGAATTTGCCCTACAAAAATCCCGTCAATCAACTGGTAAAAAGCAGAAGCCAGCATACTGATTGCCCCGGGAATGGATGCAATGAAAAATAATTTTTTGGGCGGTGTATTGAGAAATAAGGTTTTCGAATCCATAGGTTATCTTATCCGTTCCTTTCTAAATGGTCATGAAAAATTCTTTTTTCAAATTCATTCTGCAAATGTTCGGCAAAGCACTCCATTGCCTGCACGAATTGCGGCGAAAATTCCTCTATCGTCTGTTCCATCGCCTTTTGTTCCGCTTCGTAAATGTATTTTAATATTTCTTCTACATAGGCCTTTCCGCTTTCGGTAAGGCTTACATATTTCTCCCGCGTGTGGGCTTCGACCGTTAAAACGATATATCCCGCTTCGACACACTCTTTCACAATGGTATTAATTGTCGTCTTCGGAATCAGCCATTCTTCGCCAAGCTGCTTTTGAGAATAGTGCTTTCCCGTGTTGAGCGCATAAAGAAGTGCCAGGGTATTGGCCTTTATCCCCAGTTTCCTTGCTCCAATATAGTACAAACCGTCAATCTTGTTGATACTGAGCGTGATTCGGTCAAGATACTCCCGATAATCCGGCATGATGTTCCCTCCTTATTAATACGAATTCGTACCACGAGCCATTATAATACGAATTCGTATTAAAAGCAAGCCCAATTTTAATGCAGTTCAAAAGAAACAGAGTTTCGTGTGGAAATAGGAATGTCAAATGAAATGCGAAAAACGTTTCGATAAAAAGAAAGGGAATTTGTCTCATGTTTTTTTGAGAAATGACTTTCATTTCGGAAAAACAGTCAATAAAAATAAACCGGTGCCAAGAAGGCTGCACCGGTTATTGGAGATGACAGGCTTTTTACTTTTTCAGATCATGCTTTCCTTTGGGGAGAATTCGGATCCAGCTGAAGGAATTCGATCCGGTTCCCATCGGGATCGTGAACCCAGAATTGATAGTTTTTTGTTCGCTGAGACTGTATGATCTCCTGATCGAATTCAATGTTATGGCGCTTCAGGCGGTCGGCAAGCGCAAAGATATCGTCAGTTTCCAAACAGAGATGGGAATAGGAACCCTCCGATGGCCGGCCGCTTCCGTGATAAAACAGCTCCAGAAACTGCCCGTCGCAGATTTTTAAATACTTAATATAGGGATTCCCTTTTTCATCCGGGAGGTCAAACGCCTCCTTAAACCCAAGGGCCCCGCAGTAAAATTCAACGGAGCGATCCATATCCTTGACTTCAAATGCTGCATGAGATAAATTCATTGTATTAATTTCCTTTCCACTTTATTTTAATATGGTCTTGTATTCCGAAACAGCCAGCATACTGCTGCCTTCCGAAAAAACATCCATTGCCACCGCTTCCCCTCTGCTGTTGAGTAAAACTCCTCCAAGCGCCTGGGACGTAAAATCCGTATCTATGCAAATTCCAAATTCGCCGGAATAAGAGGTTCTCGTCACTTTTCCTGAACGGAATGAAAGCGTTCCAGTGCTGGATTTAGTTGCCAGATAGACCGTCTCCTGCTCTTTTAATTTACTTGTGTTGCCGATGGCAAATGCAGTCCGGGACGAAGGCATTAGGATCTTTAACAGGGCTAAATTGGCATCCGAATCGTAACTGACGATTTTTTCAACCGTGTAATAGATAGTTCCATTAAATGTGACGCGTCCGTATAAACAGCCTTCCACCAGGTTTTGATAGGTCGTCAGGACCAAACCCGACGAATCGATTAAAATACCGCTTCCGCTGTGAGAAAACGAGTTGGAATTTTTCCCCATTTCCACAGTGACGGCCGCATTTTTTGCAATGTTTCGCAGCTCCTCCGGTGTTTTTATTTCATTTTCATTTTGAGAAAAAGAGTCGAACAATTCTTTCACTTTGGAATCCTTCTCTGCCATGGAAAGGAGGGAATAATAGGATACCGCGCCCTGCCGGTAGAGTTTTTCCAGCAGGGAAAGATCCGAATCCTTTATTTTGCAAAAGAGACTGTTATACATAATGTTCATCATATCTGCGCGGGTAAATGTGCTGCGCCCTGCAAGCTCTGCAGCCTCCTGCTGTGATAAAAGTCCGACTTCTACAGACTTATCTGCGGAATTGCTTGCCGTAAAGCCGTCGGTGTAATCCTGATATCCCAATGCTCGGAGAACCAAAGAAGCGAACTGGTTCTCGTCAGCCGGAACGTTCGGAGAAAACTGGGTAGGAGAAGTACCAAAGGCAATCCGGTATTGATATAGATAACCGATATAAGCATCAGCCCAATTTGCTACGTCTGTAAAAGGATGAGAATACCGCTGGCGAAACGCCTCCTGTTCCCCGCCCAGCAGCCGCACAGTAACAGCGGCAATTTCGGCTCGGGTTGCCGTTCTTGATTCTGAAATCCCATTTTCTGTCCCAATCATCAAACCTGCTTCTTTTAAAATAGCTGCCCTTTGACTATTGTATGCAGCATGTGCGCAGTTCAATGAGGTGTTGAGAAGTAAAAACAGGCATAAAAGACAGCTTATCGCTTTTTTCATGGATCTTCACTCCAATGATACAAAATTCTAAATTAAACGTACCATTTTTTTTGCAACCTGTCAACAAATTCGCGAAAACGTAATGGATCTGTAAAGAAAATTCAATCTTTTCCAAAATATCCGGCTTAATTTGACAGATTGCCTTTTCCAATTGAATATGGTAAGATGGAATAAGCTTATACTTGCAAAATAATTGGAGTGAACATAATGTCTAAGAAACGTGAGAATGTGGGATTTGTCTGTGAGAACTGCGGCAGAGAAGTAAAGCCGCTCTCCAATGGGAGCTATCGGAATCACTGTCCCTTTTGCTTGTATTCTAAACATGTTGATTGTTTGCCTGGAGACCGGGCAAGCGACTGCGGCGGATTGATGAAGCCTGTTGGTGTAATCTATAAACCAAATAAAAAAGGATATCAGCTGAAACACCGCTGTCTGCGCTGCGGCCACGAAGGGATGAACATTGTGGCCGCAGAAGACGAACAAAGCGATAATTTCGACTTAATCCTTCAATTAATGCAGAACGAAACCAACAGTTGATCCTTAGCTCATATGGTGCTGGAACCGCGGATTGGAAGGTAGCGTTTTCCTAGTCTCAGTTTCCTGCGCAGAAGCGTTAGACTCCGAAGCAGCGCCAGCCAAGCGCTTTTCAATCATCTTAACCAGGGTCGGCGTAGGTTCAAAAATAACCTTGTTTAAATTTCCGTCCTGGCGGAAGGTCATGACCCAGGTTTTCTTATTGTTAAAATTCTTTTTGATGTTATGCGTAAATTCACGCGGTATTTTGACTGTTTCCTGGTAGGACTCAATGGGCTGAAAAGTTTCAATTTGGTGTATTTCTACCGTCAAAAGAACCTGATCTTCCCGTCCGGCTTTTTTCTGAAAGATCAGCTCGTTTTCGATGAAAACATATTTATAATCGCTGAGATTAAAGCGAATCAGGAAATATGTTAAGACAGCTAATCCTGCAAAAAGCACAAGCTCCCAGACCGAACGGTAAGGAAGATGGAAAGCGTCCAATATACCAAATAAAACCAATCCTAATACAATTACAGCCAAAATTAAAAACAGCGTTTTTTTATTGGACTGAACCGTTTCTTTATACAATTGAATTCACCTGTACCCTTCTTTTTTGATATCCCTCATTCTAATGCTTTTTCAAAGTTTTGTAAAGAGCCATATCAAGCAAAATGAGTGTAAATCCGCCTGTTTTACCAATGGCTTTCCTGCAAGCTCTATAGTGTGAATGACTGCGCTTTTTCTTTCGCGTGATTGCCTTTTTTGATAAAGAATAATCACATATCCTGCTTTGTTTTTGAAAATGATTGTAAAGATGAAAAAATCTATTGTATAATAAACATACCGAATTGCCGAAGCAGAAAAACCAAGCCAAAATGTAACTGTTTCAGCTTGGCAGTGCGGCTTTGTGCATCGTTTTGATGCTATTTGTTTTCGTATGAACCTGATGTAGTTAGAAAGGCGGGATTTGAATGGGAATGACCATGTCACAAAAAATACTGGCGGCGCACGCAGGCGAGAAATCAGTCGAAGCCGGTCAGCTGATTATGGCGAACGTCGATATGGTTTTGGGAAACGATATCACATCGCCTGTTGCAATCAATGAATTCAATAAAGCGGGTTTTACTGAAGTATTTGACCGGGAAAAAATATCGCTGGTCATGGATCACTTTGCTCCGAACAAAGATATAAAAGCGGCGCAGCAATGTGCAAAATGCAGGAGCTTTGCCAAACGGTTTGACATTACCAATTTTTACGATGTAGGAGAGATGGGAATTGAACATGCCCTCCTGCCGGAAAAAGGTTTGGTAGCCAGCGGTGAGCTGGTGGTGGGAGCGGATTCCCACACCTGCACTTACGGTGCGCTCGGCGCGTTTTCTACGGGAGTTGGCAGCACGGATATTGCCGCTGCCATGGCCACAGGGCAGCTTTGGTTCAAAGTGCCGTCTGCAATCCGGTTTAATTTGAGCGGAGCGCCGCGCAGATGGGTTGGAGGAAAGGACGTCATTTTGTCTATCATCGGAAAAATCGGGGTAGACGGGGCACTTTATCAGTCCATGGAATTCGGCGGCGAGGGGCTCAGTCATTTGACGATGGACGACCGGCTCTGCATGGCCAATATGGCGATCGAAGCCGGCGGCAAGAATGGCATTTTTGAGGTGGATTCCATCACGCGCACATATCTGGATGAACGCGTGAACCGCAGCTATCAGGTTTACTGCGCAGACCCGGATGCAAAATATGAAGCGGTTTATGACGTTCCTCTTGATGAAATCGAGCCGACGGTCAGTTTCCCGCACCTTCCGGAAAATGCAAGACCGGTCCGGCAGGCGGGGGAGGTTCCTATTGATCAGGTTGTTATTGGCTCCTGCACCAATGGCAGACTCTCTGATTTAGCAGTGGCGGCTGAAATTTTAAAAGGGCGCCGTGTCGCAAAACATGTGCGGACGATCATCATTCCGGCAACCCAGGCTATTTATAAAGAGGCAATGAAGCTGGGTTATCTGGAAATTTTTATTGATGCCGGCTGCGTCGTATCGACGCCGACCTGTGGGCCGTGCCTGGGCGGCTATATGGGAATCCTGGCAGAAGGGGAACGCTGTGTAGCGACGACCAACCGGAATTTTGTAGGACGTATGGGACATGTGGATTCAGAGGTTTATTTGGCTGGGCCGGCGGTTGCTGCTGCCAGTGCCGTAACCGGCCGAATCAGTTCGCCTGAGGAGGTATTATAATGATAGCGAAGGGTTTGGTTCACAAATATCAAAACAATGTTGACACGGATGTGATTATTCCGGCAAGATATTTAAATACATCGGAGCCGAAAGAACTGGCGGCTCACTGTATGGAGGACATTGATCCGGAATTTACAAAAACAGTAAAAAAAGGTGATATTATCGTAGGCGGCAGCAATTTTGGCTGCGGTTCCTCGCGTGAGCACGCTCCCATCGCCATCAAGGCCTCCGGCATTTCGTGTGTCATTGCGAAAAGCTTTGCCCGCATTTTTTACCGCAATTCCATTAACATTGGGCTGGCCATTTTGGAATGCGCACAGGCCAGTGAAAAGATCCAGAGCGGGGATGAGGTAGAAGTGGATTTTGACACGGGCGTGATCCGGAATATCACGCGGAATGAAACCTATCAGGCACAGCCGTTTCCCGCTTTTATTCAAAATATCATCCATTCCGATGGTTATTTGAATTCAATCCGGAAAAAGTAACGGCACGGATAAAGCCGTTTCAGGCTTAAGAAAATAACGGATGACAAAACGATAACTATGCCAGGAGGGGTGATTTCATGAAGAAAAAAATAACAGTCATTAAAGGAGACGGCATCGGTCCGGAAATCGTTGAGCAGGCGATGCTGGTCTTAGACAGCGTGGCTTCCCGTTTTTCCCACAGCTTCGAATACCAGCCTGTTTTGGCCGGAGGCTGTGCGGTGGATGCGTTTGGCACGCCGCTTCCGGACGAAACGGTAAAAGCCTGTTTGGAATGCGACAGCGTGCTGCTCGGTGCGGTCGGCGGCCCCAAATGGGACGGGCTTGAACCGGCGCTCCGGCCGGAAAAGGCGCTCTTGGGAATCCGGAAGCAAATGGGGCTTTACAGCAATCTCCGGCCTGCAAAGCTGTTTCCTGAGCTGGCGGAAGCTTCTCCCTTAAAAGCAGCCATTGCGGCAGAAGGGATTGACTTTCTCGTTGTGCGGGAATTGACAGGCGGAATCTATTTTGGAGAGAAAAAGACGGTGATACAGGATGGAGAACGGGTAGCCAGCGATGTCATGCTCTACAGCGAGCATGAGGTGGAGCGCATTGCCCGGGTCGCGTTCGACACTGCGCGCAAACGGCGTAAAAAAGTTACGTCCATTGACAAAGCCAATGTGCTGGAAAGCTCACGCCTTTGGAGATCGGTTGTGGAGCGCGTAGCCGATGAATATCCCGACGTCGAATACCAGAATATGCTGGTAGACAATGCGGCAATGCAGATCGTCCGCAAGCCGTCCCAGTTTGACGTAATCGTAACCAGCAACATGTTCGGCGATATCCTGTCGGATGAAGCCAGCATGATTACCGGATCCATCGGTATGATTCCCTCCTCTTCTCTGGGAGACGGGACCAGAGGGATGTATGAACCCATTCACGGATCGGCTCCGGATATTGCAGGACAGGACAAAGCCAATCCGATTGGCACGATCCTGTCGGCAGCGATGATGCTGAAGTATTCGTTTGATATGGAGCAGGAAGCGGCCTGTGTGGAAGAAGCAGTAGAGCGCGTCCTCAAGCAGGGCTATCGGACGGCGGATATGGCGGAAGAAGGGAAAATCACGGTAGGCTGCAAACAGATGGGCCAGCTGATCGTGGCCGCTATGGAGGAGCAATAAGATGGACGAACGATTGAAACAGCAGCTGCAATTCATATTGGAAATTGATAAAATGAAAAAAATTCTGCGGCAGACCATTTTAACGGATTATTCCCGGCAGGAAAACGACGCCGAACACTCCTGGCACATTGCCGTCATGGCAATGGTACTGGCGGAGTATGCCGGTCCATCGGTTGATATAAACCGGGTGATCCGCATGACCTTAGTGCATGATTTGATTGAAATCTATGCAGGGGATACGTTTGCTTATGACACTGTGGGAAATCAGGATAAAAAAGAGAGGGAAGAAGCGGCGGCCGGCAAATTATTTGCCATGCTTCCCTCAGACCAGGGAAAAGAAATTCGCATGCTTTGGGAAGAATTTGATCAAATGGAAACACCGGACGCGGTTTTCGCCGCGGCTCTGGACCGGCTGCAGCCCTTGCTTCACAACTATGTAACAGAGGGGCATACGTGGAAAAGAGGCGTAACCAGCGAGCAGGTACGCAGGCGGATGGCAGTGGTTGAAAAAGCCAATCCCCGGTTATATGAGGTTGTCAGCTCGATTATAGAACAGTCGCTGCAAAAAGGATATTTAAAAGAATAGGATTTAGCCTTCTGTCCCCGGCATACGCCGGAGGCAGAAGGTTTTTTGGTATGCGGGAAGAAGAATCTTTTTGGAAAGAGGTATGACAAATGAAATACAAAGCCGTTTTTTTGACCGGGACGGTACCTTAACTTATCAGAATCCAGTAAAGGAAGCCTGGTTTATTCGGCAGGTGGAAGCTTGGAGCGGCAGAAGTTTTACACTTTCATATGAAAAAATGATGGAGCTGTTTGGAGAGGCTTCCAAAGGCCGCAAACCGTGGTACCGCAATGTGGAGGAGGAAAAGCAGTTTTTTCAAAGGTATTATTGGTATTTGCTCAAGCGAGAGGGGGTTGAGGAAGAGGTCGAAGAGCGCGCAAACCTCTTATTTTCCGAATTGTGGCTCAATCATGACCGCTGCCTTTTTGAAGAAACAGAAGAAGTGCTTTCCTACTTCGCTCAACATGGTTACCGGCTTGGCGTAATCAGCGACAGCGCACCATCCCTGGAACTATCGCTGCAGGCGCTGGGAATTGGGCATTATTTTAGTTCCTTTACTGCCAGCTCAATCGTTGGAGCAGGAAAACCCAGCCCGATTATATTTCGGGCAGCTTTGGAATCGCTTGGGGTAACTGCGGAAGAAAGTATCTATGTGGACGACTACAAACCGGAGGCCGACGGAGCCCGGGAATTGGGATTTGCGTCATTTTGGCTTGACCGCACAGGTGAAAACCATGATTTATGGACCATCCATTCTTTGAAAGAATTGACCCTCTATGCGGAATCTGCAAATGACACATCACAAGGATAGCCTTGATATGCTGAAAATGAAAAAGCTCCGGCCGCCGGCCGGAGCTTTTTGGTTCAACATATGCTGTATGATTTTGTCTGTAAATACAATTTCTTTTCAACAGCCGAGATCTCGGTACATTTCCGTGTTTCCCAAACTCCGCAAAGAACAGAGACTGGCCTTTGACGGCTAACTGCTACCCGCCGCTTTCGCTTTCGTCAGGAGTAGGCTCCGGACTGGGAGATGGGGAAGGAGACGACTCAGGCGATTCGGACGGAGACGGCTCAGGTGACTCTGCGGGCGGTTCGGACGGAGAAGGTTCAGGCGACTCCGCAGGCGGTTCGGACGGAGACGGGGAAGGCGAGGGTTCTGTTCCGGGCTGATTGGGATCGCCTGTTGCTTCCGGCGGGACAGCAGGTTCTTCCGTTGTCTCGGGAGGCTGGTCTGCCCCCGGCAGGCTGGTCTCATCATGGAGATGGCAGTAATCCGTCGGCGCCATATTAGGAGCAAAGAGTTCGCTGCTTACCTTGGCGTCTTCAATCTGAGAGCAGAACTGGCTTGCCAGCTTTCCGCTGTAGACGCAGATCTCTTCCGTGGTACAGCCGGATGTGGCTTCCAAATCAACCGGTTCTTTGTCCTCGTGCAGCTTATCCATAACCGTTTTCCAAACCCTTGCGCAGGGATTGGAGCTTAGGAAGTCAACAGATGCCTGCGTATCATATCCATACCAAACACCGGCAACATAGTAAGGCGTGTATCCGACAAACCAGCGGTCATAGTCCGAATCCGTTGTACCGGTCTTACCATAAGCCTGCATACCGCCGTCGAGCTGTGCCAGTGTTCCAGTACCGCTTTCTACGACGCTGCCCAGCAGATAGCTCATAAGATATGCTGTTTGTTCGCTCATGGCCCGCTCATTGGTTGAGGTATTCTCCAAAATGACGTTGCCTTCCGAATCTAAGACTTTCGTATAAGCGTACGGCTCGTTATAGATTCCTTTATTTATAAAAGGAGCGTATGCAGCTGTAATTTCTTCCACGGTAATGCCATCGGTCAAACCGCCAAGGGCCAAAGACGGATAAGTTTTGTCAGTGTAAACTTTTCCATTGACTTCTTTCGATTCTACCAAAGAGTCCATTCCCAGTTTGTTCTTCATAAAACTGAAGGAATAATCCAGGCCGACTTCCTGCAATACTTTAACTGCCGGGATGTTAGAAGATCGGTTGACCGCTTCCCGGATCGTCATGGCCCCCCGGAAACCGGAATATTGGTTCTTTGGCTGCCATCCGTCAATGTCGATGGCTTCATCTACTACGACGCTGCCAGGAGAGATCAATCCTAACTCCAGTGCAGGAGCATAAACCGATACCGGTTTGATTGCCGAGCCGGGCTGCCGTTTGGACTGCGTTGCCCGGTTTAAAATACGGTTTTGCGTTTTCTCTCCAATTCCGCCGGCTAAGCCTTTAATCTGCCCGGTGTAAGGATCGATGATACAGATAGCGGACTGCGGATATTCTTCGGAATCCTTCACTTTCGGATTTGCTGGTGCATTATCCGGAAAATTGCTTTCATCCTCATAAACCTCTTCTACCACATCCTGCACCGTAGGATCCATGGTCATATAGATTTTGAGCCCGCCCATGTAAATCAAATTAGATGCAACCTTTTGCGAATACCCTTTTTGTTCCACCAAATCATTAATCACTTCGTTGATCACATGATCCACAAAGTAAGAGTTGATGACGTCATCATTCGAGGTAATCTCATCACTTTGAAATACCAGCTCCTGTGCGGCAGCTTCATCATATTCTTCCTGTGTAATCATTTCCAGCTCGAGCATTTTGCCCAAAACAACCATTTGCCGTTCTTTGTTGTTTTCTGGATTGCGGAGCGGATCGTATTTGGCTGGATTCTGCGTAATGCCGGCGATCGATGCGCATTCTGCCAGTGTCAGCTCACTGACGTCCTTCGCGAAGTATTTGTGAGACGCAGCCTGAACACCATTGCAGTTTTTGGCAAGGTATATGATATTTAAATACATTTCCAGTACCTTATCCTTACCCAACTCTTTGTCCAGCTTCATAGCGCGGGCAATTTCCTTGACCTTACGCGCTGGCGTAACATCTTTTTCGTTGGTAATGTTTTTAACCAACTGCTGTGTAATGGTAGAACCGCCAAACGATGTACTGTCCTTGAAAAGGTAATTAAAAGTCGCTCGAATCGTCCGGGGAAGGTCAACTCCGTTGTGCGAATAATAGCGCTCGTCCTCAATAGCCACAAAGGCATTCTTCAGATTCTCGGGAATCTGGTCACTGTCAACCCACATCCGGTTTTCCTGTCCATACAGACGCTGAACCTCAACTTCATTTCCATTTTCATCATAACAATAGACCGTTGACGTCAAGTTTAATGCGATGTCGGATACTTCGATGTCGGACACTTCACTCATGTACTTGATCAGCATGCCGCCAATTACCAATGCGCTGACAAGTCCAACGGCAATTACTACAGTAAAAAAAACAACAACAAATTTTTTGATTGCGTGCATTCAATCACTCCAAACCTTAAATACTAAGCCTGCCAGCAATTCTCTACTGCTGGGAACGGCTCTTCCTAAGCACAGTATAAAAACCCTCTCTTGCGTGCTTCTTACAATCTTTCTCCATCTTTATCAATACTTTGCAAACCGTCCAAAGCATGTCCATGAAACGAAATTTGTAAAACGGCGGCTTCTAATTACATACTTTCTCAGGTTATTTTTCTATTATAGCACAAAATAATGAAAGTTTCCACCCTTCCATCCAATTATTTCCTATTATGTAGAAGATAATTTATTATATCACACTTTATAGATGGAAAACATAAATTAATTTTAAAAATTCGTTAAGAATTCCTTTCAGTTTTCTTTCTGTATCGTTTTTCCTG
>CALYAR010000070.1 GCA_944393585.1 uncultured Clostridia bacterium
AAAATATAAGCCGAAGAAAGAGATTCAAAATAGCTTCTTCCCGCTTTCCCTTTTACTCCGGTCAGTACCGCAAGAAAATCAGACCCCATATTCTGAGCCGCCAGGATGTCCGCGCCTGCGTCCCCGACGATCAAAGCCGTTTTCGGCAGGGAATGGTCGTACCTTCCCTCTGCAATGTCGCGGTCTGAATACTGCTCGCCCAGCAGGGATTTTAAAAAGATGTAAGGATGCGGCTTCGTCAAAGAAATCCCTCCGAGTGCATCCTCGGCGCGTTTGATATAAGTATAGGAAATTTTAGCCTCCCGATCCAGATAGGGATCGATTCCGAACGAACGGAGGGGCGCCATCATTTCATCCTGCGGCCGTCCGGTGGCAATGCCGAGCCGGATGCCGGCCTGGTGGGCCTGCCGCATAATCTCTTTGAGCACTTCCCCGTCGATTATTGGTTTTTCTTCCTGCAAAAATCCAGTCTTCCCCATAAGGGAAGAGGCGGCGGAATTTATTTTAAAATACAGTACATCCCCCAAAAACCAATGCTGGAACACGCGGGATATGGAGTTCCAAAACTCCGAAGTCCGCGACGCGTCACGGCCGATCTTTTTTTCGGTTTCCTGCGCAATCCAGTCGTAATCGTTTAAAATCGTGTCTGAAAAGCGGCTTTGCACAAACAGGCAGCGTTCCTCTTCCGTTCGATCCGGTAAAATCAGTGCGAGACAAATGGTCAAATATGCGAGGTCCCAATTTGAGTTTACCCCTTTGTCCTTTAAAATACCAATCATTTTGTCGTGATGAAACACCTCGCGCCGGATCGCCGCCGCATTTTCCATGCACCACGCGGCCGAAAGTGTTTCCGAGCCATAAAAATCCGAAGAATGGAGAAATTCATAAACCGTCAGCGCAGCGGAATTCCAATAATTCTGCTCGCTCGTGATCACTCCGTCCATATCAAAAATTACCGTTTGATAGCGGTAAATCCAGCTTGCCAGCGCCATTTCAAAACCCCTAACCCTCTAACATTTCTTTCCTTTATCATATCATAAAACACGGCGGCTTTTCAACCGGTTTTTTCTAAAAAATACCCCCTCTGACCCTTTTTCCGCTCATAAAGAAAACCGGGCGTCAAACCGCCCGGCAGAAGCCTGATTCAAATGCTGTTACTGTGATATAATTTGAATCTTACTCCCCTGTTTCCCTATCTTTGTTTCTGGAACTGCAAACAGCAATCATCTGGTTCCATACGCCGTTTCCTCCATAGAATCTCCGCTTCTCTCTATCCTTAAAATCTTGCATTCTAACTTTCAAACCGATATAATAGGATAGTGATAGAAAGTGTCCGGCAAATTCAACCCTGCCCAAAGAGAGGAGTTCCTATGAAGCATCCCAACCGTACAAAAAAGGTAATTGTTTTTCCGGCATTGTGTGTCCTTTGCTTTATCATCTCCTCGGTCAGTGTGGAACAAACCGGCTACCAAAAACCCACGCAGGAGTTTGTATCTCTGGAAGCTGTTTTGGATCAGGATGTTCTGTCTGACTCCGATTATGACCTGCTTTACCATCAAACAGGGCTTGGACGCTCCGCCATCGACGATCTCCGGAAGCAGGAGGACGGAAAGGAAACCATCCTGCGGTTCCAGGAAAATTTCCTAACGCCCATTGAATACAGCTGCGAATTCATCAACCCGGTCACCCGGGAAGAAAACTCCATCGACAAGGCCACCGGCAACTATAAACCCGCATTTGAGCTCGCTCCCTATCGAAAGGGGGACGTCCTGATCAGCGTATCCACGCATACGCTGGGCTTCCGGCACGGCCATGCTGCGATTGTAACCGGAGAAAATACGACAATCGAATCGATTATGCTGGGCTATAACTCCGTCACGCAGGATATCGACAAATGGCGGTATTACACCACCTTTTTAATGCTGAGACTCAAAGGCGTTCCCCAGGAAACACTTGACGAAATTGTCGATTACACGCTTGAAAATATGAATGACAAACCCTATTCGCCTTTTGCCGGGCTTTTAACGCCAAAAAATGCGCCGCTTGAAATGCTGACGGCTACCCAATGCGCACACCTTGTGTGGTACCCGTTCAAGCAGTTCGGCTATGATATCGATTCAGATAAAGGCTGGCTCGTCACGCCAAGAGATATTGGAGAAAGCGACTTGTTTGAAATTGTCCAGGTCTTTGGACTCGATCCGGACAATCCTCTCTAAACAGCCGTCAAATGGCATGGCCGAACAGTCTGCCTTGTTCCACAGCTTCGATATGCACCCATTTGATCTCGCCCGGCCGCCCTTCCCCGGCAGGAATCCTAACCGTAAGATAATTGGGCGCTTTTCCGTCTAAAAAACCATTCTTTTCCCGCTCAAACAAAACTTCTAAGTCTCTGCCTAAAAATTGTTTCAGAAATGCAGTCCGGCATATATGATCCAGTTCCAGCATTTTATGGCTGCGTTCTTCCTTGACCGGATCGGGAATTTGATTTTCCATGCGGTCCGCTTTGGTTCCTCTGCGGCGCGAATAGGGAAAAACGTGCATTTGCGCAAATGCAATTTCCTGTGCAAACCGATACGATTGCATAAATTCTTCGTCTGTTTCCCCCGGAAAGCCTACCATGATGTCCGTCGTGACGGCCGCATCCGGAAATTCATTTCGAAGCCCCTCTGCGATTTCGCGGTATTGCGCACAAGTATATTTTCGGTTCATCCGGCGCAGCGTCTCATCACATCCGCTTTGCAGAGACAGATGAAAATGCGGGCACAGCTTGGGATACTGCCGAAGACTTTTGGCAAATTCCCGCGTCAATTTCATTGGTTCGATTGAGCTCAGCCGCACCCGGCAAATCCCACTAGGACTACTTGCCGCTTCAATGGCATGCAGCAGATCGGTGCCGTCCTTAAAGTCCTTTCCGTAAGCCGCCACATGAATTCCCGTCAATATCACTTCCCGAACTCCCTGTCCGGCAAGGAATTCCGCCTCGCGCCGGATTTCTTCCAGGCTCCGGGAGCGAATCGGGCCGCGGGCATACGGAATAATGCAATAGGTACAAAATTCACTGCACCCTTCCTGAATTTTGATATAAGCACGAAACCGCTCCGCCGGAACGGCCGCCTGCATGGATTCAAAGCTGCGCATTCTCATAATATTTCCGACGCGGGTCTCTGCCGAGCCTTTCGTATGCCGCGCTATCAGCTCCAGAATCTGATTTTTTTCGTTCGTCCCGCAGACGAGGGCCACCCCTTCGATTGCCGCAATTTCCTGCGGGGCAACCTGTGCATAGCACCCTGTGACAACAACCAGGCAGGATGGATTGGTCTTTTTGGCATGGCGGATCATCTGCCGCGATTTCCGGTCGCTGATGTGCGTTACCGTGCAGGTATTAATTATGTAAAGATCCGCTTTTTCGTCAAACGGCACGAGCCGGTATCCCCGCTCCAAAAACATCCCTTCGATTGCCTGCGTCTCATACTGATTGACCTTGCAGCCAAGGGTATAGGTTGCAAATGTTTTCATTTCTGTTCTCTCCTAATTTTGTACATTCCTGTTTTTGCATATTATAACATACCCCGCAAAGCATTTCTATCAAAATCTTACGGCCCACATCTTCCTTGCAGCAGAGCTCACAGGGAACTTTTTCTGCTGTTCGACTTTTTTCTACATTTCCATGAAATGATATGCGGCCAACAGCAGTGAATTTTTAAATATTCCCGTCGTTATCACAAAAAAACGAAAAATTATTTTGTGAATTTTCGATAAAGTTTCATAATTAATTCCGGTATTTATTGACATTTCAGAGGAAAAGATGTATGATAGATTTAGTGCCAGAGGCACACAAAAAAGGAGGTTTTTATCATGAAAACTATGAACATTACGCTCAACTCCATTAATGATGTAAAATCGTTTGTTAATATTGTAAACCGGTACGAATATGACGTCGATCTGACGTCTGGCAGATATGTTGTCGATGCAAAGTCCATTATGGGTATTTTCAGCTTGGATCTGGCAAAGCCGATCAAAATGGATATACATTCGGATAACTGCGATGATCTTGTCAGCGAATTAAAACCGTACATTATCTAAGCGGAGTTTAGCAGAAAGCGAAAAGAAATGCTGTTTTCAGCATTTCTTTTTTCTTGCCGGACACATAACGGCCTTGCGGCAAACTGCCCAATCAAACTTGATTGAGCAGGGCCATGCCGGCTTTCCCCTCTGCAAATACTATTCATATCCTAAAAAATCAGCAATGGAAAAGCACATTTTTTGCAGATATTTCTATTTGTTTCCGTACCGAAGCAGCATAGATTTTGAAATTACCCAAACAAAAGGGAAGCCATTTCAATCGTTTGAAATTGACTTCCTTTGGACGCTTGCCATAAAGAGTAAATCTTTTTTTCATAATTCGGCCTGTCTTCTGAATTTAAAACCGGATCCGGCTGCGGATCCGCGTTTGGTACCAATGAATCAGCAGAGAAAACGCATAATCATAGATCAGGAAAAACACGTTTACTGCGAGATAAAACAGCCACAGCGACCAATTTTCCAGCACCAGCGAGAAAAGTGACCGCGCCAGAAACCAGACTGCCCAAAACGCCAAATTCCCCCAAAGAAATTTGACCACATATTCCAGCACCCGGTTTTTGATTCTGGATTCACAGACCTGTTTCACCACGGGATAGTATCCAAAAAACAAGACAAACGGCAAAACAAATGTTTTATCCGGAATCAGCAAAAGGCCAAGGATACTGACGCAGGCGTAAGACAATAATCCGCCGCGGGCCCCCGTTTCCATTACCACCGCCGCCAGAAAAACGCTGGAAACCGTATAAAGCGCCGCCTTACCGGTTGGAATCACATAAGATAAATAGAGAAACAAGACCGATAATGCTGAGACCACGGCACAAAATGCCAGTTTTTTTGCTTTCAAAGCGTACTCCTTTCCCCTTCCAATCCCCCAAAAAGGCGGCCGCTGGCCGGCCGCCTTATCTTCTTCATAGTTAACAGCACGGACATAAATCGCCGCCCATACATTCACAGCAGGAGTCCGCGCACCAAAGCTTCAGGCAGCAGTCGCAGGCAGAATCGCCGCCCATGCCGCCCATTCCTGCCGTGCGGTAATTCCGGTTCTGCATCGAAATACGGGATACAAATTCCGCATATTCCCGGTTGCGCGGGTCCATTCGAACAGCCGTATTGGCATGTGCAACTGCCTGGTCAAACCAGCCTTTCTGGTAGTAGGCAACGCCTTTTAGGAAAAACCATTCCGCGTCGTGGTCGGTCATGGCATCCAGCTGAGAAAGCGCCTGATCCTCCCGATGCTGCATAATCAGGTTGCGAATCTGCGCATAGGCCGGATTGGCCGAACGGCTCTGACCGGAATACGCATTGGTATAAGATTGATTATAGGTATTTCCCTGCGCGCCTCCATAGGAAGATCCGTAAGAGGATGACTGCCGGCCTCCTCCTGCACGCATTTTTGTGATGGTATCATACGCTTCGTTGATTTCCTTCAGCTTTTCCTCCGCCAGCGAGGCTAAGGGGTTATCCACATACCGATCCGGATGGTACTGCTGCGCAAGCTTATGATAGGCTTTTTTGATCTCCTCATCACTCGCGTTCTCGCTCACCCCTAAAACTTCGTATGGATTTTTCATGTTTCGTTTTCTTCCTCTCCAGTATTTGCCCCTGCATATGGGGCATACCAAAATAAAATATATTAAATAAAATATCGGCATTTTGCTCAAACGGGATTTTGTCTGCGGCAATCGCAATCTGTGCAAGCGTATGCTCCAATCCCTGTGCAATTCCGTCTTTTACCGTGCGGGAAAACTCATTCATATCCGCTCCGGACTGGTAACCATATTGCAGAAGAAGCGGATTGTACCGCCCCTCTTTGGCATCCTCCGGCATATCGTCAAACGCATCGAGCAGATAGATCCACCGCCCCATCTGATAGGCCAGGGCGCTCACCGGCTCTTTGTATTCGTTCGGCACAAAATCCGGCGTAAACAGGATCCGCAGCACGCCTCCAAACTGGTCGGCCAGGGCATCGGCAATACCGCATTTGTTTTTTTCCAGTTCGTAGAGTTTTTCCAATGCCCGCCCTATGTTATCATACTCGTTTTTGTAAACGGCATACGCTTTTTGAAAGCTGGAATGATATAAACAAGAACCCAGCGAATTTTTCAGGCTCCGGCCTTCATCGTTTTTATCATCCCGCAGTTTTGCCCACACCAGCAGAACGCTCATATAGGCGCTGTAGCGCAGACTGCCGTTTTCCATAATCATCGGTTTTTTTCGCGTCGGATGCAGGGCGCAGCGCTTTGCCTCAGCATACGGCTTTTTTGCTCCCGGCAGTGCATCCAGCAGAACAGCCAGGAAAACCATATCGTAGATTAATCCGATCCGCACAATCGGCTGGAAGCTTTTTCCCAGCTCTTTGCACAGCCCGCAGTAATAAGCCTGAAAGACCCGGTAGTCTTTCACTTTCATTTCATCTTTATAAATGCCTACATATCCAAACATGTTCCAGCCTGCAATCCATCCTCTTAAATATTTGTGCTGTATCAGGTTTTGCAAAGCAAAACTTGCAGAGCATATATTTGCCAAAGCAAATATCTTTCTCAATTTGTGCTGCCGCAGGATTATACTTTCCATAATCCTGCGGCGTATTTTAAAGCAGTCTGCCGCCTGCCGCTTTTTTTCCATTATACAGACCAACGGCAAAAATAACAATAAACTTTTTGTGAACATTTTGCCAAATTAGTTCATAAAATTAACTGCCCCTATTTTTGGGGGATCCATGACGCATATTTTCAAAACGCCGTCAGCCTTCCAAGCTATGGGCTTTTCCCACTATCCGCGCGTGCGTTCCTTCATGGCGCGGTCGGCAGCGCGCTTCGCGTCGCGCTCTCCCTCGCTGGCGCGTTTGTCGTACAGTTTTTTTCCTCGTGCCACTCCCAGTTCCATTTTTACCAGAGAGTCCTTAAAATAGAGCTTTAAGGGGATCAAAGTGAGTCCCTTTTCCATCAGAGCAGAATGGATCTTTCGGATTTCCTGCTTGTGCAAAAGCAGTTTCCGTGCCCGAAGCGGATCCCGGTTAAAAATATTTCCCTGCTCGTATGGGCTCACGTGCATTCCCTTCACATACGCCTCATACCCCTTAATGCTGACATAAGAATCCTTTAAATTCACATGACCAGCCCGAATCGACTTTACTTCCGTTCCGCAAAGCTCAATGCCCGCTTCATAGGTGTCCAGGATAAAGTAGTCGTGCCATGCTTTTTTATTCTGCGCAATCAGTTTCATTGTCTTCTCCTTATTTCCCAACCAGCTTCAGAATGGTGCGCTGCGGCGCGTCCTTGGAATTCTTCCAATCGGCATTCTGGAAACGATAGTCAAATTTTTTGGTAAAGTAATTGATTTCCTCATTGATCCGCCGCAGATTCTCCATCTCTTTTTCGTAGAGGGATTTTAAAAATTCAGTTTGTCCGGCGGGCTTTAAGTGCTTTCCGCTGAGCTTGACCAGCATGGAAAAATGCTCCAAACAAAAGCCCTTGCTCTCTTGGTACTTCTTTTTGAAATCCTCTTCGGTCCGATAGAGCAGGAAGAACGTATCCATATAGCGTTCCTGTGTTTCGCGGATGTAGTCGCAGATGGCGCAGCTCTCCAAAATCCGGTCGGTCTGCGCGGCCAAATGCTCTGCCGCCAGCGCCGTGTCCGGCGCCTTCTGAAACAGCCCTCTCTTCGGCGACGCAAGCGCATCCATTTCTCCCTTCAAAGCATCGAGCTTTTTGACCACCTCATTGAGATGGGTATCCAAAACCAGAGCAAGGCTCAGCGCCTGCTGGCACTTTTCCATTTGGCGCAGATGGCGGTTGCAAAAGCCCTTTTCATTGGTTACCATGCGGCTGTCCGGCTCCATCATGGAAGCCCCCACGGTGTATTCTACCCTCGACTGCTCCAGCTTTTCATACAAAAAGCAAAAGGGGCATTCCGTATTCGCGTCAAACGCATCGTTGAGCGGTATGGTATAGATCTTCTCCTTCACAAAAAGCCTCCGTTTCTCCCTTTGAAGGGAATAGAATTTCAGCTGCGGGCCGGCAAAGCGTTCCAGGCAGATTTCACTCCGGCTAACCTTCCGCGTTCGCTCTTTTTCATCCCGGAACTTGATTGAAACTGTTTTCTTTTTTTCGAATCTCTTTTATTATAGCAGTATTTATGCTAAAATAAAAGAATCAATCCGCTTTTTTCTCTCTTTCTTTGCAAAATGGCCAGGGAAAAACAAGCGGATCCGGAAAATGCAGAGAAAAAACGGAAGAAAGGAACGAAAGGAGGAAAACCGTGCAAATCCATTCTGCCGATGACGGGCTTTATCTCACAGGAGTGACAGATTTTAATTTGACTCAAACCTTCACCTGCGGCCAGGCCTTTCGCTGGCATACACTTTCGGAAAATTCCTTTCTCGGAGTGGCAGGCGGACATGCACTCTCCATTACAGATCTGGGAGAGGGTTGTTTTCTGCTCTCAGGCGCCACCCGGGAAGAGTTTGACTCCTTTTGGAGGCATTATCTTTCCCTCGATACTGACTATGGTGCAATCAAACAAAAACTGGCGCGCGACAGCGTTCTTCGGAAGGCAATCGCTTATGGCAGCGGGATCCGGATTTTAAATCAGGAGCCGTTTGAATGCCTGCTGTCGTTTATCCTGTCACAAAGCAACAACATCTCCCGCATTTCCGGCATCGTAGAGCGGTTCGCGCAGGAGTTCGGCCGCCGTGTTTCTTTTTTGGGCAAAACCCTCTATACCTTCCCTACACCGCGCGAGCTCATGGGAATTACGCTGGAGGACCTGGCCCCGGTTCGGGCGGGTTTTCGGGACAAATACCTGCTATCTGCCATCCGCCGCGTCCAATCCGGTGAATTTTCACTGGAACATGCGCGCGAGCTCCCCACCCATGAGGCCAGAGAATACTTAAAGACTCTGCACGGCGTCGGAGATAAAGTCGCCAACTGTGTCCTGATTTTCGGCCTCGGCCACACGGATGCGTTCCCTGTCGATGTGTGGATTAAACGGATTATGGAGTATTCCTATTTCGAAGGACGGGAAACCGCGAGAGAAGAAATTGCCGAAAAAGCCGCCGGCATGTATGGAGAATACGGCGGCTATGCACAGCAATATCTGTTCTATTATGCACGCGAATTGGGTCTGGGGAAAAAATAAACCGCAAACGAAGGAGAGGATTGCAAGTGAAAACATTGTTTTGGGACTTCGACGGAACCTTAAGCTGTCCCCGCCATATGTGGTCGGGTACTGTGCTCTCAGTCATGAAAGAGGCTTTTCCCGAATTAGAGGTCGGGCTCGAGGACGTGCGGCAGGGGCTTGGCAGTCCTTATCCCTGGAACAATTTGGAGTGCGACTGGAGAGAGTGCGTCGGGGAAGCCTGGTGGGATTATTACATAGACAAAGTGGCGCAGTTCTATGCTTCCTACGGCGCCGGCGCCAAGCAGGCCGTCCAAATGGGAAAGCGGGTCCGCGCGGTCATCCTGTCTCCGGAAAGCTATATTTTATACCCCGACGCACTGCCGACGCTCCGGCTGTGCAGGCGGATGGGCTATCACAGTTTCCTGCTCTCAAACAACTATCCCGAACTGTGGGAAGTCGCCCAAAAACTTGGCATCGCCCAGTATATGGAGGGCTGTATTGTATCAGGGCAGGAGGGCTATGACAAGCCGCGCCGGGAGCTGTTTGAAATTGCATTGGAACGCGCAGGCTATCCGGACAAATGCGTGATGATCGGAGACAATCCCATTGCCGACATCTGGGGAGCGCAGCAGGTCGGAATGGAAACCGTTCTGGTCCACCGAAGCCCGGAAGAGTGCATGGAGGATACGCTTCCCGATTTTGCCTGCGATACTCTTGCCGAAATTGTCAATATCCTGTAAAATAGAAGGGGTTTTTCCATCGAACTGCAATATGCGGCAGAAATGCCGCTGTATTATTGATTTTATCTATAGAAAGGAATCTTAACATATGGAATTGAAAATTGGAATGACAGGCACTGCCGAAACACATGTAACGGAAGAAAATACCGCCGCGGCAATGGGAAGCGGGGATTTGATGGTATTTGCAACGCCCGCTATGGTTGCGCTGATGGAAGAAGCCGCAGTCAACTGCGTCCGCGGCGCGCTCACCGAAGAACAGTCCACAGTCGGCACAATGCTCTCCATCACCCACTCCTCCGCAACGCCGGTCGGCCTGGATGTTAAGGCTGAGGCAACTTTGACTGCCGTAGACGGCCGCAGGCTTTCCTTTCAGGTGAAGGCTTACGACCGGGCCGGACTCATCGGAGAAGGAACCCATGAACGCGTTTTGATTGACTGTGAACGTTTCCTCAACAAGGCAAATTCCAAATTAAATTAAAAAACGGAGGACTGAATATGCAAACTGACATCGAGATTGCACAGGCCGCGCATATGCTCCCCATCCGCGAAGTAGCGGAAAGGATTGGGATTCCGGAAGACGCTCTCATGCTTTTTGGCAATTACAAAGCAAAAATCATGCCTGATTTTTTAGAGCGGGTCAAAGATAACAAAGACGGCAAACTCATTTTGGTAACCGCCATCAATCCCACTCCTGCCGGGGAAGGGAAAACGACCACGACCGTTGGCCTGGGGGAAGCGCTCGGAAAGCTGGGGAAAAAATCGATCATCGCCCTGCGCGAACCGTCGCTCGGTCCCGTTATGGGCGTCAAAGGCGGCGCAGCCGGCGGCGGTTATGCCCAGGTTGTCCCCATGGAGGACATCAACCTCCATTTTACCGGCGATATGCACGCTATCACTGCGGCGAACAACCTGCTGTGCGCCCTGATTGACAACCATATCGCGCACGGAAATGAGCTTGGAATTGACAGCCGCACGATCTGTTTCAAACGCGCGATGGATATGAACGACCGTTCCCTTCGCGAGGTCATGGTGGGACTGGGCGGAAAGGCGAACGGCTATCCGCGCGAAGACTCCTTTCTCATTACCGTTGCCTCAGAGGTCATGGCCATTTTGTGCCTGGCAGAGGACATCGACGATCTGAAAGCGCGTCTTGGCCGCATTATTGTGGCATATGATTTTGAAAACAAACCGGTCACGGCAAAAGACCTCAAGGCAGAAGGCGCGATGACACTGCTTCTGAAGGACGCAATTCTTCCCAATCTGGTTCAGACTCTGGAAAATACGCCCTGTCTTATGCACGGCGGGCCCTTTGCCAATATTGCGCACGGCTGCAACAGCGTGCGCGCGACCAAACTGGCGCTGAAGCTTGCCGACTATGTGGTAACCGAAGCCGGATTCGGCGCGGATCTCGGCGCAGAGAAATTTTTGGATATCAAATGCCGTATGGCCGGTCTGCGGCCGTGCGTCTGCGTGATCGTGGCAACGGCGCGCGCGCTCAAATACAACGGCGGCGCCCCCAAAGACAGTCTGTCCGAGCCAAACCTTCCCGCACTGGAGAAAGGAATCGAAAACCTGGGCAAGCACATCGAAAACATGCAGTCGTATGGGCTGCGGGTTGTCGTAGCGGTCAACCGCTTTGCTTCCGATTCCGAGGAAGAACTGACCTTTATCCGCTCTTATGCCAACGCCCGCGGCGCGCAGTGCGCGCTCTCCGAAGTGTTTGCCAAAGGAGGCGAAGGCGGTTTGGAACTGGCGGAAACCGTCTGCCGTCTGGCAGACGAGGGAGAGTCCAATTACCGTCCGCTTTACGATCTGGATTCTTCCATCCAATCTAAAATTGAAACCATTGTGACCAAAATATACGGCGGGCGGAGCGTCGCCTATACGGCCGAGGCGGCGCGGCAGCTGCGGCGGCTGGAAAAGACCAGACTTGCCAGGCTGCCGGTCTGTATGGCGAAAACCCAATATTCGCTTTCCGACAATCCCAAGCTTTTGGGACGGCCGGAAGGCTTTGAGGTAACGGTCCGGGAGGTGCGCGCTTCGGCGGGGGCGGGATTTGTAGTAGCACTCACCGGCGACATTATGACAATGCCGGGACTGCCCAAAGATCCTGCGGCGGAAAAGATCGACATCAAAGACGGCGTCATCACCGGCTTGTTTTAGGAGAAAAACGATGAAAGAAAGCAGAATTGCCTACAACTTAGACGATACGCGCAAAATTGCGCAGGAGCTTGCGGCCGAAGCCAAACCAGGCGACGTCATCTGCCTCAACGGAGAATTGGGCGCGGGAAAAACCGCGTTCGCCGGCTTTTTCATCCGGGCGCTGGGAGCGGACTGCGAATACGTCCCCAGCCCGACCTTTGCAATTTTGAATGAATACGAGACCCCGCGCTTTCCCGTCTATCATTTTGATTTTTACCGGCTGGAGAGTCCCGAAGAAATTTATGCTAACGGCTTTGATGAATTTTTGGGCGGAAACGGCGTGTGTATTACAGAGTGGGCGGAAAAAGTGGAGGCGGCGCTCCCTGCCAGACGAATTGAGATTGAAATCCGCAAAAACTTTTGTTTTGGTGCGGACTGGCGGGAATTTATCTTGGAAAGAAAAGGGGAAACAAATTGAAAATACTTGCAGTGGAAACGACTTCTCCGGTTCTGGGAGCAGCCATTTGGGAAGAAGGCAGAATTCTGGGAGAATACTCCCTCCACAGCACCAAAACGCATTCGCAGAACCTTCTCCCCGTAATCGATTCTCTGCTTGGCGCGTGCGGCCTGTCCCTTGCGGATATGGATTTGTTTGCCGTCGACGTGGGGCCCGGTTCCTTTACCGGTGTTCGGATCGGAATTGCAACGGTGAAGGGATTTGCGTTTGCAAGCGGTACTCCTGTTGTCGGCTGCAATTCCCTGGAGACGCTTGCAATGAATCTGGTTTCGGCGGAGCATGCTCTTCTCTGCCCCATCGTTGACGCACGCAGCGGCGCCTGTTATGCCGCTCTTTACCGGGCGAAGCAGGGCGAACTTGAGGAATTAATCCCTCCCTGCGCCGAGCAGATCGAATCGTTTTTGGAACATTCGCTGTCTGCCTATCCGGAACCCATCCTTTTTTTGGGCGACGGTATTTTTGCCTATCGTGCCATCGTAGAACAAAGCCGCGGCAGCGCAGCCCGCTTTGCCGACGGCGCGGCGGCGGATTTCCGTGCCGCTTCGCTCTGCGCGCTGGCACAGATCAAAGCACGTCGCGGCGCGGCGGCAGACGCTGAAGCATTGACACCCATTTATCTGCGCAAACCGCAGGCGCAGCGGGAATTAGAAAGGAGACAAGGAAAATGAAAATTGCCATTGGCTGTGACCACGGCGGTTATGAATTAAAAGAAATCTTAAAGCCTTATCTGTCGCAGAAAGGCTATGAACTCGTTGATTTTGGGACAAATTCCGAAGCCTCGGTCGATTACCCCGACATTGCGGCATCGGTCTGTTCCAGCATCCAAAAAGGAGAATGCGAACGCGGCATCTTAATTTGCGGCACCGGCATCGGCATGTCTATCTGCGCCAACAAATATAAGGGGATCCGCGCGGCGCTCTGCGGCGACTGCTACAGCGCCAGGATGACGCGCCAGCACAATGATTCCAATATCCTCTGCCTGGGCGGACGCGTGACAGGGCCGGAGCTTGCCAAAATGATCGCTGAAATCTGGCTTTCGGAAGAGTTTATTGGAATGCACCACAGCGCGCGCCTGGATAAAATCAAATCGCTTGAGGGATGCTAAAAAAGCTATTGGAACAAGAACGTCTTTACAAGACGTTTTTACCGGCTGCCGAATTGACAAACAGCGGTCCGTATACTAAGATAAATTTGGAATCAAGCCTTGGAAAAAACAGAGCTATGGAACGAAAGAGGAAAAATCAGTGGTACAAAAGATCAAACAGCTTCTAAATCAATACCGGGAATTGGTAACCTATGTTATTTTTGGGGGACTTACAACTCTGGTAAACTTCATCGTTTACTTTCTTTGTAAGGACCTTTTGCACATTTACTATATTACAAGCAACGTCATAGCGTGGTTCCTGTCCGTTGTGTTTGCTTTTTTTACAAACAAATACTATGTTTTTCAGAAAAAAGACTTTTCGTGGAAAAATACGAGTATGGAATTTGTAAAATTTGCGGCCGGGCGTGTCGTCTCGGGTGCTTTTGAAACAGGATTTTTGTATATCACAGTCGATTTTTTCCATCTGGGCGAAAACCTGATGAAGCTGATTGCAAGCATCGTAGTTGTCATCATTAACTATGCTTACAGCAAGCTGTTTGTATTCATCAGCAAAGAAGAGGACAAACAGCGCTCGAAATAGGGGCCAATTTTAGAGCGGCGGCGCTCTTTGGGAGAAGGGAAAAGACATATGCTATTATCTGTTGTAATCCCGGCTTACAATGAAGAAGCCGGGATACAGACTACGATCGACACCATTGACGCAGTGTTGAATCAAAACGGAATTCAAAATGAGCTGATTTTTATTGACGACGGCTCGTCCGACCGCACATGGGAAATTATTTCTGCCAATGCGCAAGAGCGGGATAACATTGTGGCAGTAAAATTCTCGCGCAATTTCGGCAAGGAAGCGGCAATTTTTGCCGGACTCAAAACCGCATCCGGAGATTGTGTAGCCGTAATGGACAGCGATTTGCAGCATCCGCCGGAAACGCTGGTGGAAATGTACAAGCTCCTCGCACACAACGAAGGAATCGATGTGGTAGAAGCGCGCAAGTCCAGCCGGGGCAAGGAAAGTTTTGCATATAAGATCAGCGCAGGCCTTTTTTACAAAATCCTGCGGGGCATGTCCAAAATTGACCTGGAGAACGCTTCGGATTTTAAGCTCATGAGCCGGAAGGTGGTAGATGAACTCTTATCTATGCCCGAACGGCAGACCTTTTTCCGTGCTATGTCCAGCTGGGTCGGATTCCACACGGAATATGTCTATTTTGACGTGCCGGAACGCCAATTCGGCAAAACAAAATGGTCGCTCAAATCCCTGGTGCGCTATGCTGTTAATTCCATTACGTCCTTCACCAGCCTGCCGCTGCAAATTGTAACCGTCATCGGCATTATTTTTATGATATTTGCTTTGATTGTAGGCGTGCAGACACTGGTCCGCTATTTGATGGGACGAGCCGTGGAAGGATTTACCACCGTCATTCTTTTGATCCTCCTGCTGGGCGGCTGCGTTTTATTGAGTCTTGGCGTTATCGGTTACTATATCGCCAAAATTTATGAAGAAGTCAAACATCGTCCGCAATATATCATCGGCGATATTGTCGGAAAGAAATAAACAAAATAGGAAGAATGGATGTAACGGTCCGCACAAAGAAAAGTTTCTTCGTGCGGATCACCAAACTGCACTTTACTAATACTTTTTTAAACAAATTGGAATGCAAGCAGTTTGGGTATATTTTTCAGCGTTTCCGTCTGGTCTTATCCAAATGCTTTGCGATGACCTTCCTCCAACATGGATCGTTCCAATAAAAAAGCCCCTCTTTCGATGGCAGAGGAGCTTCTTTTTTATTTCGTTTGAAGCGGAGTTGTTTGCTCTTTTTTCTTTTCCTTCCGTTTGGAAATCCTATTGTAAATAAAAACACCAATGAGACTGACTGCTGCCGTAATGGCAAATACAATAATCGCAAACGTATATTCCTGCATTCCCAATGCGTGCCCGCCGATGGTGGAGGAAATCACCGAGGGAATCCGTGCTACGCTGGAAATGAGCAAAAAGGTGGACAGCTTCATCGGTGTAATGCCGATAAAATAAGTAATCACATCTTTCGGCGTGCCCGGGATAAAGAACAGCAGGAAAATCAGCAGGTTCAGCTTTTTGCTGTCGCGGATAAAACGAAGCGAGTTAATTTTCTCCCGTGAAACAAAGGCTTCTACCAAACGGATTCCGAACGCTTTGGTTAAAAGATAAATCAGAACCGATCCAAGCGCGGTACCGATCAGGCACAAAACGGTTCCCCAAACAGCGCCGAACGCATAGCCGGCGCCGATCTCAAACACTTCGCCCGGAATTACCGCCACGACTACCTGCAGGATACTTAGGCCGATCATTGTGAGCGGCCCCCACGCTCCTTTTTCCGCAACCCATTCCCGGAAATGCTCCGGATTGGCAACAAACCGCATCAGAGGAGGCCCGATCAGCCAGGTGAGCAATCCAAATATCAGGATAAATACTCCAAACGACACTCCGCTTACAATCCTTCTCCTCCGAATATAGGCACGGTCTGTCGTGTCCTTTAACTGCTTTTCCTCTGTACTCATACCATCGATCTCCTATCCTGTAAAGGCCTGTCGTTTTTTCCGCTCAGGCCTTGATAATTCATAAAACAATTTAAAACTGCGCGTATTTCCAAATACGGCCTTCCGCCGCATTGCTTTACTATGATTGTATCAAAATTTTATATTTCTGCAAGTCCGTTTCCTGCTGAATCCTATGTAATGATAGTATATCCAATCCGCTCAAGGATATTTTCTCGGCTTTTCCTATTCCTTGCCGTTCATTTTAAAATTTTTATCCCATACTCGTTTGGTTTCGCTGGAAAAACCGCAGGATATATGTTATACTATGGACAAACTGTTTTGCCAAGTGAAATATTTTAAAATCCAATGGAAAATATGACTATCATGGGATTTTTTTATGCTGTGCAGCAGTTTTATTTTGTTTTTCGTTTATTTAGACGGCGAGAAAAGAAATAGCACTTCAGAATCGAAGTGCTTTCTGAATGAAAAGGGGGAATTATTTTATGGGGATGGTAAAAAAATTCATCTCGTATTACAAACCGCACAAAAAACTATTTATTGCCGATATGATATGTGCCTTTCTCATTGCAGTAAGCGACTTATTTTATCCCAAAATTACCGGTACGATCATCGATGATTTTATTCCCAACCGCAACCTGCGGATGCTGCTCATCTGGCTGGGAATTCTGCTGGGCATTTATCTGATCAAGGCTGGTCTTAACTACTTTGTCGAATACTACGGCCACTTGGTCGGCGTAGGCATACAGGGCAATATGCGCCGGGATGTTTTTAAAAAATTACAAAGACTTCCCTTCTCTTATTTCGACGAGAATAAAACGGGTACGATCATGTCTCGAATCATCAATGATTTGATGGAAATTTCCGAACTGGCTCACCACGGGCCGGAGGACCTATTTTTATCTCTCATCCTGCTGATCGGAGCGTTTATTATGCTCTGCCAGGTCAATGTCATCTTGACGCTGATTATCTTTTCCACGCTGCCTTTCATCGTCTTTTTTGCCATTAAAATGAGGACTTCCATGATGCAGACGTTCACGAAGACGAGAGAGGAAATTGCAGAAGTAAATGCCAATCTGGAAAACTCCATCTCCGGTATGCGCGTTTCCCGGGCATATACGGCCGCCGACCATGAGACCCGAAAATTTGAAGGGCTAAACAACCGCTTCATGAAAGCACGGGCGCGCTCGTACAAAGTTATGGCGCGGTTTTCTACTGGTATGACGCTGTTTATGGATCTTTTGTACTTCATTGTGCTGCTGTCCGGAGGACTGTTTTTCTTTTACGGCATCATTTCTATCGGAGATTTTGTAGAATACCTGCTCTACATCAGCATGTTTTTAAACCCGATCCGCCGTCTGGTTTCCTTTTATGAGCAGTTTCAAAACGGCATGACCGGCTTTAAACGGTTCGAAGAAATCATGTCCGAAGCAGAAGAGGAGGAAGCGCCGGAAGCTTCCGAGCTGCCGGACGCAGGAAGAGGAATTGAATTTGACCATGTCTCGTTTACCTACGATCAAAAGGAGGGAACGGATGGGACAAAAATGATTATATCCGATCTCTCGCTGCACATCGAGGGCGGAAAGACCGTCGCTCTGGTCGGGCCTTCCGGCGGCGGAAAAACGACTCTTTGTCACCTGATCCCGCGCTTTTATGAAATCACCGCCGGCTCCATCCGCATTGGCGGAAAGGACATCCGCGAGCTGTCGCGCTATTCCCTGCGCAAAAATATTGGAATGGTGGCGCAGGACGTATTTCTGTTTACCGGAACGATCAAAGAAAACATCGCTTACGGCAATTTGGACGCAACCGATGAAGAAATCATCGAAGCGGCCAAAAAAGCGAATATCCATGAATTCATTGAATCGCTGCCGGACGGCTATGATACATACATCGGCGAACGCGGCGTAAAACTGTCCGGAGGCCAAAAACAGCGTGTCTCCATTGCGCGTGTCTTTTTGAAAAATCCGCCGATCCTCATTCTCGACGAAGCGACCAGCGCCTTGGACAATGCGACGGAAATGCTGATCCAGCAGGCCCTGGAAAAGCTCTCGGAAGGGCGCACTTCGCTGATTGTAGCGCACCGGCTGTCTACCATTAAGAACGCGGACGAAATCATCGTCATTACAGACGACGGCATTGCCGAACGCGGCACACATGAGCAGCTTCTGGCTAAAGGCGGTATCTACGCCAATCTCTATCAATACCAATTCCGGCAATAGCGGGATTAAAAAGCATCGCTGGACGGTCCGAAAGCGGGTCTCTCCCTTGCAGCAATAAGGCTGGTCAATCCTTCAAAAGCTCCCGTCAATTTTACAGATGATAAACCATCGGCAAACTGTATTTTTACAAACGAGACTGCTCTGACTTCCATTCCCTTCCGATGTGTGGTTTGAAAAAATAGTATGGAAAAAGGACCCCAATGCTGAAATGAAGTGACCCCCAAAAGTTAGACAATATTTGAAAGTAAAAATTGTTCAAGCTACCGAGAGGGCTTGCAGTCTGTAAAGCGCAGGCGGCAAGCCCTTTAGCTTTGCCTTGATGCGGTGGTTGTTGTAGTAATCCAGATAGATAGCCAGTTCCAGCATAAAGTGTTCCATGGATTCAAATTCTTGCAGATACAGCAACTCACTTTTGAGTAAGCCAAAAAAATTTTCCATGACAGCATTGTCCAGGCAGTTGCCTTTGCGGCTCATGCTCTGCTGAATCCCTTTTTCATGCAGCATATGTTGGTACTGCCAGCCTTGGTCGGAGTGGAGGATCAACCCAGTGCCGTCCGGAATTGTTTCAAAGGCCTTATTCAGCATGGTAGTAACCATACTCATAGTTGGGCGGTCAGAGATTGTATAACTGACCAGATAGCCGCTGTGCAAATCCAGAATTGGTTAGAGATACAACTTCTGTCCAAACAGGCCGAACTCTGTCACATCGGTAACCCATTTCTGGTTTGGCTTTTCAGCGCAGAAGTTCCGATTCAGCAGATTAGGGGCAATTTTTCCTACCTCTCCTCTATAAGATCGGTATTTCTTTATTCGGACACGGCAAATTAGGCCCAACTGTTTCATTAAGCGCTGAACGGTCTTGTGATTTATGAATATCCCTTGATTATGCAATTGCATTGTTATGCGGCGGTAACCGTATCGGCCCTTATTCTCATGGTAGATTGTTGTGATTTCTGCTTTGACTGCTTCATATTTGTCGGCTTGTTCCATTCGTTTCAGATGATAGTAGAACGTAGCACGTGCCAATTGTGCGATTGAGAGAAGAATCTCCAAACGATGTTTTTGCCTCAGCTTTTGAACTACCTGCGTTTTTTGCGCTGGCGTCGCTCTTCTTCCAAAACCAAGGCTTGCAAGTTTTTTAAGTATTCATTCTCTGCACGCAGCCGCTGCACTTCCGCAAGCAAATCTTCTTCTATCTTTGCAGGAATTTTTCTCGGTTTGCCTTTACTTCCACGACCACGCCGCTCTACAGCAAATCCTTCCGGGCCTTCTTCCAGATAAATCCCTTCCCATGCAATTATGCGTTTGTGATCGTTAATTTCAAAATGTTTCGCCGTTTCCCGGTAGCTCCAATGCTCACTGATCATTGTTTCCATGACCTGTTTCTTGAATTCTGGTGTGTATTTTTTTGGTATTCCTTTTGGCATAATTAAGCATCCCTCTTGTTATTCAGTATACCATACTGTCTAACTTTTGGGGTGCTGTTCAAAATTCCAGCATTGGGGCATTGCTTTTTGGAACTTTTTGGTGTTCACAGAACAAACGATGTGCGGCGGCAAATATAATATCTTGTGTCCGCCGGGTAATCCCCGCTGCCGAAAGGGAAAATGCCGCCTTCTTCTTGGATGAATGATGTAGGACGGATTTTGCGGACATTCAAAATAAAAAAGAATGTGGAGGTAACAGACAATGGCAAAATCATTATTTGAGGAACTGGGCGGCAAATACGAAAGGCAAGGGGATTATTTGATACCG
>CALYAR010000071.1 GCA_944393585.1 uncultured Clostridia bacterium
ATACAGCATAGAGCAAGCAGCTAATACGGGCAAATGAATCCCTCCGTTTTCTAAACGGAAAACCTCATTCATTATCTGTTTTCTTATCTGTTTGGATTCCTTTTTACACAAAAATTTCCGAAGTGCCGCGGGTCCTGCGAGGACTGCGGCTGCAAGAGTTAAAATATATTTATTGTTATTCCGTGCCGCCCGGCACTTCATAATAAAAAACAGGCTGCGTTATCAGCGCAGCCTGTTTTTCTCTGCTCTTTCTAAACTGTTTCACAGCTTACAGGAGTATATCCCGCTTCTTTTACTGCATCCATCAATACCTGATCCGGCACCTCTTTGGAAAGCGACACTGCCGCCTGCTTTTGTTCCAGGTCTACTGCTGCCTCCAAAACGCCGTCCACAGCCGCCAATGCTTTTTGAACGTGCATCTGGCAGTGCGCACACATCATTCCATCTACTTTTAAAACTTTTTTCATTTGAATCGTTCCTTTCTGTTCTGCCGGCGCTTCCCCGGCATTTTTTATTTCATCCGGCACTTTTTCAGAGTGGAAAGTATCTGTTGTGAAATCCTTTTCTTCTTTCTTCTTAAAAAAGCGCAGGCGAAGAGCGTTTGTCACCACACAGACTGAGCTCAGGCTCATAGCAGCCGATCCAATCATCGGGCTCAGCCGCAATCCAAAGGCGGGATACAATACTCCAGCCGCAAGCGGAATTCCCAAAATATTGTAAAAGAATGCCCAAAACAGGTTCATATGAATGTTTCGGACCACCGCACGGCTTAAGTCAATGGCCGCCGCCACATCCCCAAGCGAATCCTTCATCAAAACAATATCGGCCGATTCAATGGCAATATCGGTGCCCGCGCCGATGGCAATTCCAATATCTGCCCGTGTCAGTGCCGGCGCATCGTTAATCCCATCGCCGACCATGGCAACCTTGTGCCCTTTTTCCTGCAAGGCACGGATTTGGGCTTCTTTCTCTGTAGGCAGAACATCGGTTATCGTTTCCGGAATCCCCAATTGACGTTGAATTGCCTCTGCCGTCACCCGATTGTCTCCGGTCAGCATGACAACATGCAGTCCCATTTCCGAAAACCGGCGGATCGCCGCACGGCTGGATTCCCGAATCGTATCTGCAACGGCAATGATACCCACAAGTTTTCCATCGCAGGCAAAGAGCAATGGCGTTTTGCCTTCTTCTGCAAAATGCGTGAGCTGTTTTCTGGCCTCCCCGGCGGCCGCGCTGTTGTCAAAAAGCTGATTCTCTTCCATAAAAGCGGCGTTCCCCGCGATATAAGCAGAACCGTCCACCATGGCTTTTATCCCGCGGCCCGCCATAGCTTCAAAGGCAGCGGCTTTTGGAATGGACAGCATCTTCTGCTGCGCTTTTTCCACGACAGCCTGAGCCAAAGGATGTTCACTGCCGGCTTCGGCAGCAGCAGCATACGCCAAAAATTCATCTTCCGTCCTGGAAGGATCCAGCAATACAACATCCGTTACCGAAGGATGTCCCGATGTAATGGTTCCCGTTTTATCCAAAACGACTGTATCAATGTTATGCAGGTTTTCCAGGCTTTCGGCTGATTTGATCAAAATCCCCATTTCCGCTGCTTTTCCCGTGCCAACCATAATCGCAACCGGAGTGGCAAGCCCCAGTGCACACGGGCAGGAAATGACAAGGACGGCGATGGCATTGGAAAGCGCAAACTCAAAATTCTGCCCGGCTATCAGCCAAACAGCTGCCGTAAGTATCGCAATCGCAATTACCACCGGAACAAAAACGCCGCTGACTTTATCCGCCAGGCGCGCAATAGGGGCTTTGGAATTGCTGGCTTCGTCCACCAGACGGATAATTTGGGATAAAGTTGTGTCCTCCCCCACCTTCGAGGCCCGGAAACGAAAGCTTCCGTTTTTGTTAATGGTAGCTGAAATGACAGAATCGCCCGGATTTTTTTCGACCGGTATGCTTTCGCCGGTAATGGCCGCCTGATCTACATAACCGCGTCCTTCGGTTACAATGCCGTCGACCGGAATTCCTTCTCCGGGCCGAATCACCACAATATCTCCCGCAATAACCTGCTCTGCCGGAATTGTCTGTTCCGCGCCGCCGCGTACGACAACTGCGGTTTTCGGCGCCAGATCAATTAATTTATCCAGCGCGTCCGAAGTTTTGGCCTTGGATTTTGCTTCCAGAAATTTTCCTACTGTAACTAAAGTCAATATCATGGCGGCGGATTCAAAATACAATGCGTGAGAATACTCGTTCACCACTGCCATATCCCCATGTCCAAAGCCATAGGCCATGCGGAACATCGCAAACAGCCCGTAAACAAGCGACGCTCCCGATCCAATAGCTACCAATGAATCCATATTGGGCGCCCGGTGCAGCAGGGATTTAAACCCATTCTGGAAAAAATGCCGGTTTATAAAAAGAATGGGCACCGTCAGCAAAAGCTGGGCCAGAGCAGACACGAGTGTATTTTCTGTCCCGGTCAAAAAGCCAGGGAGCGGAAGATGGAGCATGGATCCCATCGCCAGATACATTAGAGGAACCAATAAAACAATCGATGAGATTAAGCGGTGTTTCATGCTTTTTTGGCTGTCCTCCGCCTGCTTTTTCCGCATTTGCCACTCACTCTGAAATCCACCGCTCTTGGTTTGTGCCTGCTCCAACGAGGATGCGCCATACCCAATATCCTCTACGGCCTGTACGATGTTTTCTGCATTTAATTTGGATTCATCATAGGAAACCGTCATCTGATTAGCCAGGAGGCTCACATTTACCTCTTCTACGCCTTCCAGCTTTTGTACGCACCGGGTCACGTTGGCCTGGCAGGCAGCGCACGTCATGCCGGTAACGTTATATTTTTCTGTTTTCATAAAATCCCCCCTTATTTCAATTTTTTGATTAAATCCAACGCTTCATCGATCACCTGGGTATTGCCCTTTTTGATTTCTTCTACTACACAGGTCTCCATGTGATCTTGAAGCACCAAATATCCAAATGCCTGCAAAGCACTTTCCACTGCGGCAACCTGAACCAGAATATCGCCGCAGTAACGGTTCTCCTCCAGCATTTTTCCAATTCCGCTGAGCTGTCCTATCATCCGATTTAACCGGTTCTGCAACTGCCGAAGCTCTGTTTCCCCTCTGGGAGTCGCCTTATGCCGGCAGCAACATTCTTTTTTTCCGCAAGCTGTCTGTGATTGATTGGTTTTCATATCCATTGATTTCGCCTCCCAAATACCCCTTGGGGGTATTTTATGAGTATAGTATAATACCCCCAAGGGGTATTTTCAAGTATTTTTTTAAAATTTTTCAAAAATTTTGCTTTTCGCTGAAAAAACAAACGGCAAGAGCATAGCTCTTGCCGTTTGTAAAACATATCCATCACAATGATCACAGCACCAAACGATTTTCGTTTTGCTTTCATCATCGTTTTGGCCTTTCATTTCCATTTGGAACGTACGCTCCCAAAATGCAGTTATTTCAGCGTTTCCCATTCGCCGGCACGAAATCCGACGAATACTTGATCCCCTTCGATCAAAATGGGCCGTTTGACAAGCATTCCATCCGCAGCAAGCAAACGCAGCTGTTCCTCTTCCGGCATTTGAGCGAGTTTTTCTTTTAAATGGAGCGATTTATAGAGCAAACCGCTGGTATTGAAAAACCGTTTCAGCGGAAGACCGCTTTTCGCATACCACTCTTTCAGCTCTTCATAAGTGGGATTATTTTCTTTAATATGCCGGTCTTCGTACACAAAACCATTCTCATCGAGCCACTTTTTTGCTTTCTGACAAGTCGTACATTTGGGATATTCTATAAACAACATGATGTTTTTTCCTTTCTTTCAACCGCAAATTCTTTTCTCTCTATATCTCTGTTTTCTCCATTTTACCATCGTTCCATAAAAACCGCAAGATGGAACTGCATCCGGTTAATTGGATCGATTGAGAATAAAAACAATCAAAAAAATTCCATGATTTACTTGACTTTCCAAATCAACATGATATAATCAAATTAATTATTGAATACAAATAACAATATTTTTGTCCCAATTCTCACTGTTTACCAATTTTTTGATAGGAGAGCGGATTGAGATGGATGGTTTTATTTTAGAATGCAGCGGCATTACAAAATCCTATAAACAGAAACGCGTTTTAAATGAAGTATCATTTTCCTGTCAATCAGGGCATATCTATGCACTCGCCGGGATGAAGGGTGCAGGAAAGACGACATTGCTGCGTATTCTAAGCGGCCTGTCTTTTTTGGACGGCGGTGATTACTCCCTCTTTGGAGCAAGCGCCTCCCACTCAAATTTAGCCGCAGAACGCAGGCGGATTGGTTCGTTGATCGACCGTCCCATCCTGTTTGAATCCCTTTCGGGACTTCGAAATTTAGAATATCTGTGCCGATTAAGAGGAATTCACAACCAGCAAGCAGCAAAATATTGGATTGAACTTTTTGGACTGGACGAAAAAAAGAAAACAAAGGTCCGCTATTACACCATGTCCATGAAACAGCGTCTGGGAATTGCATGTGCAATGCTGGAAACACCGCAGCTTCTTTTGCTGGATGAACCTTTCCAAGGGTTAGACCCAAAAGATATCCGTGAGCTTCAGAGTCTTCTTCAAACAATCAATCAGGAACAAAATATGACAATGCTGATTACAACTCCTTATCCGGAACAGCTTTTTTCCTTTGCGTCTGACTATATTTTCCTGCACGAGGGAAATGTTTTGGAGATTTTATCCCAGCGTGAGCTCGAACATCAATGCGACGGTTATATTTCCCTGGAAACGGAAGAGCTTGCCGCTACAATTTCCGCACTGCCGGAATTTCTGCCCCAAGTTTCCATCGAGACATTTCCCGAACGAAATGAAATTCAAATTCGGGGATACATGGGCCGGATGGAACGGATTTCCACAGAACTGCAGTTTCGGAATTTGCCGGTCAAAAGAATCGAACAGGCCGGCTTGAGTGTAAAAGATTATTTATCTCATTTAGCAGGAGGTAACCGTCATGCTGAAAACAATTCGCGCTGAATTCTCTCAGCTACGTTATGATCTCTTTTGGTGGATTCAGCTGATTATCCTTATCATATTATCCTTCTATTTTGGCGAAAACCCGAACATAAAGCCTCAATCCATCTTCTACCGTTCCATCAGCAGTCTGGGATTTTTCCACCTCGTCTGCATTGCTCTGCCCATTTTAAGCGCATCGATTTCAATGGCAGAGCGGTCTGCTTCTCAAATGGTGCTGGCAAACCGCACCCGACTTCAAATTGTCGCTGCAAAGTACCTCCGGTATTTAGTGGTTTACTGCATTGCCTCTCTGGTCTATCCGCTGGTAAATTGCCTCTACTACTGCCTGCCTTGGTTTCAAGCCATGAACAGCGGCGATATTCTCTATGTACTGCGCTGTTTTGGCTTGTACTTGCTTATAGGAATGGCATTCGCCAGCGTTCCGTTTCTTTTTGTTATTGTCTGGCAGAATGTCTACTTTCCCCTGCTTGCCTCTGCGGTCTATTTTATGATCACCGTAGTCTTCTTTATGTGGTTCAGATCCAACTTGGAAGCTATCGCGCCTGTCGCCGAAATTTTAACCTGGCTCCCCACCGGAAACATGCAGGCAGTTATGAGCCGGGACGCCTCATCCTTTGACATACTGAAAGCTGTAATTTCCTCTATTGCCGTGATAGCAATCTTCTTTTCCGCCTCTTATCTCTGGTTTCGGAAAGCAGATTTAAAATAAGCTTCCCCCAACCACCCAAATAGAGAGAAGCGCTTCGGCAGTTACTGCCTCGGCGCTTCTCACATTTTTATATAATTTCCAGTCCGTCCGCATCAGGCAGCGGAGGAAATTTGTCAAACGGCAGGGTCTGATACCAGAAGGCGACTGAGGATATATCATCCTGAAGCGGCAGATAACGGCCGCCGCTGCGCCAGCCAAGCGCCTGAATGGTTACTCTGATATTCTGCTCGAACCGGATGGGATCGCAAATATGCCAGCGGTAAAGGGAAAACCTCTGCTGTGACTGATAGGTTCCGTCCGGGCGTATGACCTTTGGCATTCCGGCATAAGCGGTAGAAAATTCCATGTATTTCCCGCCGACATCGAAATTATAGGACCCGCAGAAATAGTCTTCGGTGCCCGTTCCGCAAATGGTAGGATACTCCTGATCGCCGTCCAAATAAAACTTGATTTCTCCTTCTCCCCACCATCCGGTATTGTTGACGCCCCAGGCCATATAGGTTCCCACATACTGCCCCCAGCCGGATACTCCGTCTAAAATGGTGTAGACCTCTTTATAAGGCAGCGGGTTGACCCGTCGGAACTGCGCATGAAAATAGGCGCACTCTTCCGGAATTTCCGTGAACACATAATCGATCTGGTAATAAAGCACCATTTCTTCTTCCGCCATATTTTCCACCGTGATCCGGCAATGCCGGCGAAACGGCATCTCCCAGTAACAGTTAAATGCCGATCCGGGATTGACACAGACTGCCAGCGAATTCACCGGTGCAAAATGATTGTCTTGATAGGCAGAAGCAAAAAAATCTCCAATCGGGCACTCAACCGAAGGATTTTCACTGCCCTCCCAGTAAATCCGCAGGATGGTCTTTCTCCAGACGCCGGTCGGCGTCATCCAAATGTGCTTGATTGCTCCTGGTCCTTCTATATTCGCAATTTCGCACAATTCTCCGGCCTTAATTTTGATGGACGGTGAAATTTTCCATCCAATTCCCAAATCCCTGGCGCATTCTTTGCCGGTGCCCTCCTGTGCCATTGCTCCTTTCCCCTTGGCACCATCTTTGTTTTCCGGGCTGATTGACCTTGACTTTGCGCGGGATAGACACGATAGGCTTCCCAGATCCGTTCCCAATCCATGATACATCGTTTTTTCCCCTTTCCAAAATAATAATGCGAGGCCCCGGCCTCAGTTACTGGAATTAAAATATCTACCGTCAATAATGAATAAACACACACTGTATAATAGCCCGGCCATCCAGACGCCGGCCTGCTCAGCGATTTTTGCTGTTTTCCCTGAAACGGAAACATAACCTTTTTATTCGCGTAAAATCTTATTGAGCGGCTTTCCTTTTGCCAATTCATCAATCAACTTGTCTAAATACCTGATTTTCTGCATCGAAGGGTCTTGAATTTCCTCTACACGATATCCGCAAATACTTCCTTTTATTAACGCGCAGTTCGGATTGATCTGCGGAGCCTCACGAAAAAAAGTTTCATAATCGACATCGCTGCAAAGCTGTTTTTCCAACCCGGCGTTATCATATCCCGTCAGCCAATAAATAATTTCATCCACTTCCTGTTTCGTACGGTTTTTCTTTTCCGCTTTTGCGACAAGGAGAGGATAAATTTTTGAAAATTTCATTGAAAATACTTTTTGATTTCCCATATTATATCTCCATATTCTTCTGTCGTTAAATTCTCACTTTCATACATTTTCCCGTTTTTCCCTATCGCGGGAAAATGCACGGTCGGTTTTTTCCTATAATTGTGTTATGGCCTTGCGTTTTTTCTTTCGGACTGAGCTTTGCAGCACAGTTTTCCAGGCAATTCTTATGGAAACGGCCATCAGGCCGTATCTATCATAGAGACGCCGGCCGCCCATACCAGCTCTGTTTAGAAAGGCCTCAAACATTTCGAACTAATCCCAATCCACCGGCACAATTTTAAGATTTCTTGCATGGTCAACATGTGGATAATTGTTCTCACCACTGACGCTTAAAACTCGAAATGCAATGATATCCCCTTTCTTTTGAACTGGAAATTGACTTTTCCAGTCCGCAACCCAATGACTTTCATCCGGATGGTATTGATGTTCATATTGATCCACATATACTTTTTGGGGAAGCCGATCCAGATCGATCAGACGGTCCAGCCGGTAGAAGCGGTGAGGCGGACTCGAATAGACAGACTTTATTTCCGCATGGTGAATTCCGTCTTCATCCGGTGGAAGAAATCGGTTGACACGCTCAACCTCCAGCCGATATTGTCCGGCGCACCGCTGGTACTGCTCCATTTGCCAGGAATTCAGCCGGTCGTTGAGCCACACTGCCAGTCCTGTCGTATCGGAGATTGAAATTGCCTGTTTGCCCAAAAGAGGCGTTCGATTGAGTATATCAAACGGGACGGAATCCGAAATCATAATGAGGCAGTCTTTTTCGAGGGCCCATGCCGCTCCTAATTCCGCCAAACAAAAGTAACTGTTTAAATAGTTTTTTGTAATCAGAAGAATGACTTTATCACATAAGGCCAGTTTTTCTCGAATGACAGGAATAAAATCTCTTCCTGGAATCAAGTTCCCCGGCTTGCGAAAGGAAAAAATATCACTCTCCCGAAAATCTGCCCCTTCTTTTAATAACCGCACTAAGGCGTCTGACAAGTCCGTATCTTCACCCGAAAAACTTACAAAAATCGTTTGATTCAGGCCTCCTCTGCAATCTGCATTTATTTTATTTCTTTCTCCGCAATAATAAAATTCCGATGCGCCTGCGGACGCAGGAACGAATATTTTTTCGATTACTCCGCTCCGTTTGCTCTGCAAACCAGATCGGTAATAAAAATAGGCTTCATCCCATCAAAAAATGCAGGCTTTCCCCCCCATTGTACACAGCTTCCCAAAAAGGATAATATCCAACAAATTAGAAATATTATACACACTTTTTCATAGAATGTCAAAACATCTTAGATGACGAAAGTCTTTTGTGCAAAGAAAAGAAGTAATTTTATGGATGTCCAAATAAATGCAAACTTTATGCACCTCCTGTCCAAAAAATTCATATGATGAAGCAGGGAGATAACCCCAATCAATTTCTTTTTTTATTAGATCGGAGGTACTGTTATGTATCAATATAGAAATGAAGAACGCTCGTATCATTTGTACGAGCCCTATTGCCATCCGCATTGTCCGTGTCAGCCACAGCCCGTCCCATGCCCTCCCCATCCCCCAGCTCACCCTTGCTGTTGCTGTGATTGGATGGGTTCATCTGAAACGGTCATTGTTTCGCTTTTGGCCTCTGCCCATTTATTTGACCAAACTCCGACAGCAGGTGCTGCTCTTTTGTTTGACACGAACCAGGTTATTCTAGGGGATGCAGTTACTCATGTACTTGGTTCTTCCGCATTTCAGCTCTTAGCACCCGGCTCTTACCTGGTCACCTATCACACCCGAGCCGCAGGAACCAATGATACGCCCTATCCTATCTTTCCAATCACGGCTTCGGTTGGGTTAAGCGTGGAATCCACCCTTCTGCCTGAATCCATATCCAATGCTACGCTGGACGATAACGAAAGCACAGCGATACTCAGCAAAAGCACTGTCATAACCATTCATAAGCCTGTATCGCTGTCTTTGATCAATATCAATGCAAATACAACCTATTCTGAAACTACCATTGCAATCTCCAAAATTGCATAACGGTTCTTCATTATATGGAAAGAGTAGAGTCCACTAATCTCGGACTATTTTATTCTATAAACACTAGTAAACTGATTTCGCTTTTCCAGCGGAGTCAGTTTTTTTCACTTCTTTCACAGCTAACACTCTGCTTTTCTTTCAGCGAACCTAACTTCCCTTGTTATTTTCATTCCTCTGAATGACTTCTTTATAAAATTATCTGTTATCCTCTATCCTGCGGATGGAATCATTGACAGATGGGGTTTCCCGTTAAATCTTTTTATTGCGAAAGCACGCAAGTGCGCAGAACAACAAAAAATATACCCTGAATCCAGCACTCGCAGGTGCATAATCCTACTATTTTTACCGCTCATCTCTTAGTTTTTTCATCATGAGCGGCATATCATATCCAATGCAGGCTCATAAAGAAGCCCCTGCTACAGCCTTTTCTGCAGCAGAGGACTTTTATAGACTATTGGGAATATAAGAAAAAAATTACGAGATGGGAAACCGCTTTACACGGCTGCCAAGACGGCTCAGCAATTCGTTTGCAATGCTTCCGCTGCGCTGTGCACATTCTGCGGCACTGATTTCCTGCTCCCCATCTCTGCCCACCAAGGTTACGACTGAGCCCCGCACAGCCGATGGAAGATGGGTTAAATCCACTGCCATCTGGTCCATACAGACCGCCCCTAAAATCGAAGCCCGCTGGCCCTGGATTAAAACCTGTCCGCGTCCAAATGACAGAGAGCGCGGTACACCGTCCGCATAGCCTGCGGAAACAATGCCGATCCGCATTGGCTTTGGCGCCGTAAAACCGCAGTCATACCCCAAGCTCTCCCCCGCGGCAATTTCCCTTACTAGAACAATCCTGCTTTTCCATTCCAAAACCGGGAGAAAAACATCTCTCTCAGAAAGAGGAAGCGCTCCATATAAGGCAATTCCGATTCTGGCATAATCACATTGCAGCTTGGGATAATGGAGCATTCCATAACTGCTCTGCATGTGTATGTCCGGCAGCTTGATCCCCGCCCGCTGCAGGCGGTCCAAAAGCTGATAAAACCGCTGGATCTGGAGCTGCGTAAATTCCACTGCCTTTTGTTCCTTACTGTTCGACCAGCATAAGTGCGTATATATTCCTTTGATCTGCAGATGCTTCATGGAAAACATGTTACAGATCCTTGAAAAATTTTGACCGTCTTCCCCCAGCCGGTGCATACCAGTATCAATTTTGATATGCACATTCAGGGCAAAACCCGTTTTGTCCAATTCCACGGCATGTTCATAATCAACCACGGTCTGTAAAAATTGATATTGCTGGAGTTTGGCGGCCCGTTCCGGCGAAGTATAGCCCAAGATCAGAATTTCCCCTTTGATACCACAACGGCGCAACCGAATTCCTTCCTCCAGCGTTGCTACAGCAAAGGCCGTGACGCCCTGCTTTCTCAAATGGCGGGCACATACAACGCCGCCGTGCCCGTAGGCATCCGCTTTCACAACCGCCATGAGACGGCATTGCGAAGGCAATCGTTTTCGGCATTCGCGCACATTGTGTGCCAAATGGGATAAATTCACTTCCGCCCATGTTCGTTCTGTATTTTTCCTGGGTTTTGTTTTGGACTTAGGCCTGGATTTCCAGCTTTCTCCTATCCATAAAAGTCCATAGGACAGAACGAGAGTAAGCAGGGTTACCATCAAAAAGTAAACAATGCCGTTGTCAATGCAGACGCTTTCCAGATTTACCAGCTTGGCAAAAAAACGAACCATCAAAATCGCCGCCGGATGCAGAAGATAAATCAGTAGGGACATGCTCCGAAAAGACTTCGGCGCGCCAATTTTGGGAATGAGAAGCAGCCGGAACAAAAAATACATGCAGGGTACCAGCATTATGTACATGCTGTCGTGACGCGGCCATTTTAAACTTCGAAGCCAGAAGGCTTCCGCCGTCATCAGCCCAAAGCTTACAACCAGGCCGATGAAATCAAGCCGCGGCGAGGGTTTCCGCTCAAACAGGGCAACTGCCGCGCCCAATAATAAAAAGACCGGCGCAAAAAACAATCCGTTCCGCGTATAATCCGAAAACCAGAAAATTCCCTGATACAGCTCCTGAAAAAACGGAATCGACTGTCCCAATCCATAATAGCTGTCCCCCAAAAGACCAATCAGATATAACGCGATTGCCGCCGGAAAAATTCCCTCTATCCCGAACTTTCGCACCAAAGGCCCAAAAATCAGTACTCCAATTAAAACAGCAGGCAGGTACCACAGATGATAAAATGTTCCGTCAAACAGGATATCCTTCAGCAGTGCAAATAAGGCTGGCTCTCCCTCCCAATTTCCCGCATAAATGTGGATTGGAAGGTAAAGCACCGTAGCCGCCGCATAAAGAAGGCCGGTTTTCTTCAAGAATTGATGCGATTTTTTTCGGTCGGATAATACAAAAAATCCAGTTGTCATAAAAAAGAAAGGAACTGCAATTCGCGCTAAAACTCTTGTGAAAAAGAAATCTGCCTCAGCGTTCACGGAATCGAGCGGCGATGTATGAATTGCAATGATTAAGAAAGCGGCCGCCATCCGAAACCAATCGATCCCCCCATATCTTCTCTCAGCCGGCACGAAAATCCCTCCAAACCGTTACAATAATACCGCCGCAGTTGTCGCCGGAATATTCATAGGCCGCATCGTCCGGCAATTTAAGAGCCGTTCCGTTCTGAAATACGGGGACATAAAAAATCTCTGCTTCCCGCTGACCTTCTTTTCGAAATCGGTAAGGATGCGTCTGCGTATAATTTTGGAGAAACAGAAGATATTCCTCCAGTGCAAATCCTTTTTCCTGTATAATTTCAGAATGAGGTGTTCCAACATATCGAAAATGCCATTCCTCCGGAGCAATTTTCGTGATGGACTCCTTTCCCTTTTGATAACGCTCAATGAAACCATAGAAAGACGCCTTCCGGCGAAATGTCTCACAAACTCCTTCCTGCGGAAAAGAAGGGCAAATCCAATCAATTTTCTCTGCTCTTTTTGCCAAATCCACCGCCAGCCCTGTCTGATGTTCGCTGCACCCTGGTATGGCGACAAAACTCTTCGCATATGCTTCTCCCTGCTCTTTTCTGGCCTCCTCATAAATCTGCTGCTGTTCCTCCTGCGAACGCCAGCCGCTGACCGTAAGAATGGTTTCTTTGTTCTCAAGACTGCAAAGAAGCTTGGAAAGATAGAACGCGGCCTGTTTTTCCATCTTCGGCCCCGATTGGGCATGCGGGCAGAAAACAAGCTCTATCGGCTGATTTGTGACCGGGTGGGTTGGATTTACCAAAATCAGGGTTCCCCTATGGATTTCTTTGCTTTGAATCGTCAGCTCTTTCATGCTTCCACCGCCAATTCGATCAGCCGGTCCAGTAATTCGGAAAAATTCATGCCGATCCCTTTAAGCATATTGGGATAACGGCTGTGCGCGGTAAATCCCGGAATGGTGTTGACTTCGTTAAAGAAAATATTGCCTTTAGGGGTCAAAAACATGTCGACTCTGGCCATTCCGCGGCAGCACAGGATGCGGTATATCCACATTGCAGTCTGTTTGATGCGCATGGCGGTCTCCTGATTCACCCGCGCCGGCATATGAATTTTTGAAGTTGCTAACGTATATTTTTCCGAATAGTCAAAAAATCCAGAGGCAAGTTCAATCTCATCCACTTCTCCCACTGTCAGATCCTGATTGCCTAAAACAGCACAGCCAACTTCAAAGCCCGGTACGGCTTCCTCTGTGATTACTTTTTTATCAAAATAAAATGCGTTGGCCACGGCCGCGGCCAAATCCCCGCGTCTGTGTACTTTTGCTATTCCAAAAGACGAACCCGCATTGGCCGGCTTGACAAACAGCGGATAGGAAAGCTTTTCCGTCTGCTCTAACAGTTCTGTTTCCGAAAGCAGAGGATTGGTCAGAACAGCGGAACGCGCGGTAAGAATCCCGGCCTGTCTCACCAGCTGATGGGAGATTTCTTTGTCCATACAAATGGCCGAGCTCAGCACACCGCATCCGACATAAGGAATACCAGAGAGCTCCAACAGTCCCTGCAAGGTACCATCCTCTCCATTTGTGCCGTGAACCAGCGGAAATACGGCATCCAAATAAATTGCTTCTACCTCATTTTGCTTTGCCGCCAATATTCCATGGACGTCCCTTCCAGGAGACAATATGGCAGAAGTACAAAATTTTGACCTCTCCCAGCTTCCGTCTTTTAAATATTCCAGCGGCCCGTCGTAGCAATACCACTCTCCCTGCTGCGTTATACCCAAAAGAACCAGCTCGTATTTTGTTCGATTCCAATGCTCTGCAACTGCACAGGCAGACTGCAGCGACACGTCATATTCTGCCGAACAACCGCCAAAAATGACGGCAATGCGTTTTTTCATTTTGTTTCCCTCTTTCTGCAGGCGGATTTCCGCCTTATTTCTGTCTATTAGTCTAACAAAGACAGAATTTTTTTGTATTAAATTTCCTTTTGGAAAATCCTAATCCTTTCTGAGGGAAATATTAATTTTTTATGATTTTAAGTAACAGAGAAAAGCAGACGAATCTTTCGCTGTGGAAAGGGCTCCTTCTTTTGTTGGATTAACTGATTTTAACTTTCATCGATCGAAGAATCCTTTTTTCGTCCAAAACGCAATCTTTTGCTGCCTTATTCGAGCCGCCTATAAACGGAACGAGGGAAACGTTTTGCTCTCTTTGCCTGTTTAGCCGGTTATAGCCGATCTACAACATAAAAAACAAGGCGGCAAATTGCCGCCTTGTTTATCCCACACCGTTTATAAATCGGCTGTATGCACTTATTAGAAAATACTTCTGCGGAAGTCAGCACTCATATTTCGTTCCAGAAGCGTTTCAAATTATCAAAGCCAATCCGAATACCAGCGATCGGATCTTCCATCCCCTCAAATTCGAGCGATACGACTCCGTCATACCCTTTGGATTTGATAATGG
>CALYAR010000072.1 GCA_944393585.1 uncultured Clostridia bacterium
ACGAAGGGTTTCATTGAAAGCGGCCGCGGCAACTATGACAACATTGGCCAGCGCTTTTTCCATGAGGTGGACGACGGACCGGTTCAAATCGTCTGCTCGTCAAGTGATCCGGATGCTTCTCCGGAAATGCGTCTGGGCGGACACGGAACCAGCGAGTATTTTCTGGCACGCGATTTTATCGACAGCATTCTGCATGATACTGACCCGCCGATTAACATTGAAAAGGCATTGGATATGAGTGTGCCCGGTCTGGTTGCCCATGAAGCCGCCATGCAGGGAAATGTGTGGCTGGATATTCCGAACTTCTGGCATTGACCTTTTTCAAAACGGTCATTTCTTTCCCTGAAGTGCGGTAACAGGGTTTTTAAGAAGCAGTCCGAATACTGTATTTTAACTGCTTATATGTGAAGAGTATTGATATAACAGGAGGAAACGGGTATGGGACATTCCAAAACGCATCATTTTATGATCGCCGGATTATTGATTGTCAGCATCGTTCTCTCGGCATTTTGTTTGTATTTGTATGTTGATAACCGGAAGCTGCATGAACAAAGAGCAGACGATAATATTTCCAACTGGGCGTCTATGCTGCAAATGACGCAAAAGATACAGGATTTCGTGAAAACAGTTGATGATACGGCCTCATTTTCTTTATATCAAAATACAGTCCTATATACAACATCCTACAAATTAAAGCCTGCATTTTATGGCGGTGATTTTAATTTTTTAATGGTCATGTATGATCCTTTGTTGCAGGAGCTGTCGTTGAAAGAAGCAAATAAACAGGTTCCTGAAGATTTACTGGAAGAAGGACTTGAATTGTATTTGCAAATGAATACTGACTTAAATAAAATATGCAGTTTTGTTGTTGCTTCGGCAGAAAATACCAAAGAAGTTAAATATATGTTGTTGGAGGATGGCTCTGAGATAAGCAGAGAAATCCAAACTGAAATAAATGAATTTTGCAGCAAATATCGGCCTGCGCTTAATGAATTTTTCCTACAGATGAATTCCGCAAAAAAATGAGCATACTCCCCCGCCTGGTATCTTTGCAGGAATAATTTGAAAACGACACAAGGGACAGCCGCTTTGGGGAATGAAATAGAGGCAGAGCCTGCCTGGCTCTGCCTCTATCTTTTTCAAACTCCTTCGGTTGGAGGAAGACCGGTTTTTCTATAATACTGTCCTGTTTTTATCCTACCTTTGCTTCTTTTCCGGATACCGCCTTCCCTTTTTCATTAAACGGCGAAGCAAACCCTTCCAAGATTACCGAATAATCCGAACGGTTCCGTCGCGGCGCGGCTTTGCTTCCGGAATTTCGCCGTCAATGTATCCCAAAATGACGCTTCCAACGCATTGATATCCTTCCGGTACTTTAAGCTTTTCGCGGTAAGGTTGGCTGGCCGGGCTTTCGAAAAAGCGCCCGACAAAATTAACCCAGCAGGAGCCAATCCCCATGGACCAGGCGGCCAGAAACATGTTTTCTATAGCCAGGCTGGCGTCGGAAACCGGAGCGATCGCACTTTTGTCACCGAACACAAAAATAACGGTCGGCGCCCCATAAAACGGGTCTGTGCCGGGAGTCCGCAAAAATTCCGCCGCACTTTCGAGCAAAGAGTCAATAAGGCTTCGATCCTGAACCGCTGCAAAATACCAGGACTGCTGATTCATTGCACTGGGCGCATATTTTCCTGCTTCCAGGATCTCACCGAGCTCTTCCTCTGTGATCTGACGCTTTTGGAATGAGCGGATGCTGCGGCGGCCTAAGATGTTTTTCATCACTTCGTTCATACGTTCTCAATCCTTTCTTATATTGAGTTCAATGGTTTTATTTTATCAGCTTTTTTCTGCCATTGCAAGAAATTCATTCTTCTCTCTATTATGGAGACGGCAAACTTCACAATCCAGAAACCTTTTTGCTTGTCACGCATCGGCCGATATGATAAAATGAATGATACAGACCAATGCGCTTTACGTTTCGTTCCATTAAACGATTAACAGCCGAGACGGCTTGTTTTTGCGCCGCCGCTTTTTGCCGTCCGCTGCCGGGGATTTCCGGAATGGAATTGCGCTGCCGCTGCTGCCGCGGCGGCGCAGGACAGCGGCCGTTTTGCAAATTTGACTACATTGAACTCGGCTGCCCATATCGGCTGTTTGGCTCGGCAAAAACACAGACGGGAGGAATTTGAAATGAAAAAAGTAAAAATTACCGTATTGCAAACGACACTAAACCAGGAGCTGGCCAGGGAATATGGTGCCGAAGGACTCACCGCCTGTCCCATGCTGAAGGAAGGACAGGTATTTTACGCCGACTACGCAAAGCCGGACGGATTCTGTGACGAAGCCTGGAAAGCAATCTATCAATATGTATTTGCATTGGCGCACGGAGCGGAGAATGGTTTATTTTACTATGGGGACTGGATTCGCAAACCCGGCGTTGCCATTTGCTGCTGCAATGACGGACTGCGGCCTGTTATCTTTAAGCTGGAAGCAACACAGGAAGAAGCGCAGCTAAGCTATACTCCCGTTCGGTAATGCCCGGATGCGGCTGTCATTACACCGGCACTATCCTGCCGCATGTGGTAGCCGTCTGGGGAATAAGCTCAAACAAAGGACGTGTTACAATGAATTGGAAAGAAGTTACCATCAAAACGGATCAAACTGAAGAAGTATCCGCTATTTTAACCGGTATGGACATTACCGGCCTGGTCATTGAAGACCGGGACGATTTTCAGGATTTGCTCTCTCATAAGGTTGCCGCATGGGACTACATCGACGAAGAGCTGATCGCCAAAAATGAAACCGGAAGCTCTTGCGTCAAATTCTACCTGGCAGAATCCTGGGAAGGAGAACAGACCCTTGCCGAGGTAAAAAAACGCATGGAACAATACTGTGCCGCAGGAGGAAAAGCAGAAGTAAAAACTGCGCTGTTTCGCGATGAAGATTGGGAAAATAATTGGAAGCAATATTTTAAGCCCTTCCCCATCGGCGACCATATTGTCATAAAGCCCCGCTGGGAAACCTATGAAAACACGGAAAACCGGATTGTTTTGGAAATTGACCCCGGTTCCGCGTTTGGGACCGGTACGCATGAAACAACAAAGATGTGTATTGAGGCCATTGATGAGTGCGCCGAACGTTACCCTCAGGGAAGCGTTTTGGACATTGGCACGGGCAGCGGCATTTTGTCCATCGCAGCGGCCAAATTGGGATATGGATCGATTTATGCCATTGACATTGACCCAAACGCCGTCAAGGTTGCACGCGAGAATATTGCTTTGTCCGGCTTGTCCTCTCAAATTCAGGTGCAAACCGGTGATCTCACCAAGACTGTCACCGGCCAATACGATTTGATCCTGGCAAATATCATGGCGGATGCGATCATCGCCCTTGCCGGAAGTTCTGCTTCTTTTCTCAAAGAGGGCGGCGCATTTATCTGCTCCGGTATTATCTGTGAGAAGGAAGCCGAAGTCTGTTCGGCGCTTACCAAAGCCGGATATCAAATTCAAAAGCGGAAACAGGACGGCGACTGGCTCTGTTTTGTGTGTACAAGGCAATCTTAAGCTGAAAACAGAAAAGAGGATGGAAAGGTATTCCATCCTCTTTTTCATTCTAAATTGAAAAATTAGTTTCAAACATTTTTCTGTCTGATTTTTACAAACAAGCACCTGTATTTGAAATCCGCCCTAAACCAGTGTAACACCAGACTGGTTTTCTGCTTTCCAAAGACGGAACTGCCCGCGCAGTGACACAATTACCATCGGAATGGAAATGGCGGCAGTAACCAGTTCGGCAATCACAAAGGAATACCAGACTGCATCCTGGCCATATATCTGAGCGAAAAAATACGCGATCGGCAAAATCAAGATGAGCTGGCGCAGGAGGGAGAGGACCATGCTCTTGAACCCCTGCCCGATTGCCTGGAACACCGTGCTGATCGATATTCCTATCGCGGCAAACGGAAAACAAATGCTCATAATGCGCAGCGCGTGAATTCCAATCTGATACATCGCATCGGTTGCATTGAATATCGATAAAAGCGGACGCGGAAAAAACTGAAAAATCAGCGTTCCGACAATCATAATTGCAGCCGCGATGATACAGGTGAGTTTCAAGGTGTCCATCAACCGCTTCTTATTCCGGGCGCCGTAATTATAGCCCATGATCGGCATCGCTCCCTGCGTCAAGCCAAAGACCGGCATAAAGACAAAAGACTGCAGCTTATAGTATACTCCCAAAAACGCCACCGCCGTTTTGGAAAATGCAATTAAGATTGCATTGAGGCAGGCCACCAGCACAGCCATGATTGCCTGCATAATGATGGATGGAAAGCCAACCCGGTAAATCTCCTTCAAAACCGAAAGCTTCGGCCGGAAACTGCGCAGGGACAGCTTGACTTCCTTTTGCCTTCGAAGCAGGGCGTACAGACTGAAGATCATGGCAAAAATCTGGCCGATTACCGTTGCAAGCGCCGCACCGGCTACTCCCATTTCCGGAAATCCCAAAAGGCCGAAAATCATAATCGGGTCTAAAATGATATTGGTTCCCGCACCGATCAGCTGAGCGATCATGGGATAAAGCATATTACCGGTGGCCTGAATCGTTTTGGAGGAGCAGAACTCCACAAATACTCCAAACGAACAGGTCATGATAATCATTAAGTACGAATATCCCATATCCCGAACCACTGCGTCGTCCGTAAAGGAATTCATGATCGCATGCCCAAAGAAAAGACCCGCCAATGCAAAAATCACCCAATTCACCAGACCAATAAATATCCCGTGATCTGCCGCGTTATTTGCTTCTTCAAACCGCTTTGCCCCCAATCTGCGCGAAATCAGGGAATTGACGCCGACGCTTGTCCCGGATCCGACCGCAATGAGCAGCGTCTGAACCGGATACACCAGAGACACGGCAGTCAATGCGTCCTCGCTGATTTGAGCAACAAACATACTGTCTACCACATTATACAGCGCCTGCACAAGCATCGAGAACATGGCCGGCAGGGACATGGAAATCAAAAGTTTGCGTACCGGCACAACCCCCATCTTGTTTTCCGCCATTGCTTCCATTTATCTTCCTCCTTAAAAACACATATTCGGCTTATTGTAACATAAATGGAATCTTATTTCCAGCATTATCTCCCATTTTTCGCTGTTTTTGGGCAGAAAAACGTTTTTTGCCCGAACAGGCCGGGTTATTTGGGAAAAACGGGCTGTATTTAGTCCTTAATCTCAACCTTTTCCCCGGCGAGAATTTTATTCATGTTCCGCATAGCGCACATTTTTCCGCACATGGTACAGGTGTGCTCGTGGGAAGGCGGCGCGCTTTCAAAGTAGCGGCGCGCTTTTTCGCTGTCGATTGCTTCCTGGAACATGGTCTCCCAGTCAAAATCGCGGCGGGCCCGGCTCATCCGGTCGTCGCGCTCACGGGCGCCCGGAACCCCTTTTACGAGATCAGCGGCATGGGCGGCGATCTTCGAAGCTATGACTCCCTCACGCACATCGTCTAAATCCGGCAGGCGCAGATGCTCTGCCGGGGTGACATAGCACAGGAAATCTGCTCCCGTGGATGCGGCAATCGCTCCGCCGATCGCTGAAGTGATGTGGTCGTATCCAGGCGCAATATCCGTTACCAGCGGCCCCAGCACATAGAAGGGCGCGTTGTGGCAAAGCCGTTTTTCCATAATCATGTTGGCGGCAATCTCATTGAGCGCCATATGGCCCGGCCCTTCCACCATGACCTGAACATTCTTCTCCCAGGCGCGTTTGGTCAGAATTCCAAGCTCTACCAGCTCGGTAATCTGGGCCGCATCGCTGGCGTCGTGGATACTGCCGGGGCGCATGGCGTCTCCGAGGCTGATTGTCACGTCGTATTCGTAAAGAATATCTAGCAGCTCGTCATAGTATTCGTAGAAAGGATTTTCGCTGCCCGTCATCTCCATCCAGGCAAACAGAAGGGAGCCGCCGCGCGAGACCACGTTGGTAAGACGTCCGCCGGACTTTTTGAAGCTGTCAATGGTTTTGCGGTTGATTCCGGCGTGAACTGTGACAAAATCCACGCCCTCTTTCGCGTGCGAGCGCACGACGTCCAAAAAATCCTGCGCAGTAATTTCACAAAGCTCTTTTTCCAAAAATCCAACCGCGTCGTAAATCGGTACGGTCCCGATCATAGCGGGAGAGATCTCAATCAGTTTTTCGCGGAACTCGCGCGTTTTTCCATAGTTGCTCAGATCCATAATTGCATCCGCCCCATAGTGAAGCGCGGTCTTGACCTTTTCCATTTCCTTTTCATAGTCCTTTAAGTCCCCCGAAATGCCGAGGTTGACGTTGATTTTGGTGGACAGGCCCTCCCCTACGCCGCAGGGAGCCAGGGATTTGTGGTTGATGTTGGCCGGAATCGCTATGCTGCCTTTAGCAACGCGTTCACGCAGCAGATTGACATCCATCTGTTCTTTTTCAGCGACCTGCTCCATTTGAGGGGTGATGATCCCTAATTTGGCCGCTTCCATCTGTGTATGATAGCTCATTGTTTTGCCTCCTTTAAAATCGCTTGCAGCGCTTTGATTTTCGCTTGTATATTTTCCGCTCCCGTAATTTCCGTCACGGCGCAGATACAGGACGCGCCGGCTGCAGCCACCTGGGCCGCGTTGGCTTCCTTGATTCCGCCGATGGCCACCTGAGGGAGAGGAATATTTTGGGACGTATATTCCAGATAAGAAATCCCTACCGGATCACACACGTCCTTTTTGGTGTAGGTTTTGAAAATCGGCCCTACCCCAATGTAATCTACGCCGCGCCGGAGCGCATCCTGCGCCTGCTCCGGGGAATGCGTAGACAGGCCGATGATTTTATCGCTTCCCAGGAGGGCGCGCACCTGTTCTACCGGCATATCGTCCTGCCCGACGTGAACGCCGTCCGCATCGACGGCCAGGGCCAGGTCAACGTGATCGTTGATGAGCAGAAGCGCGCCGGCCTTCTGGGTCATTTCGCGCAGTTTCACGCACTCTTCGTACTGCTTTCCCATTTTTTTGTCTTTTTCCCGGTACTGGATGACCTTTGCTCCCGCCTTGAGCATTTCTTCCGCGACCTCCAGATTGGTGCGCCCGTTGGAATACTCCTCCGCTGTAATGCAGTAGACGCCCATATCGTTTAAAATGGCCTTTTTCCCATCCAGCAGGAAGGAAAAATCCTGCTCCAGTTCATAGCAGGCGAACCGGCAGCGTTCCATCTCGCGGGAAAATGCGGCATATTCGGTCAGCTTTAAGGTTTCTTCCGCTGTCCGCAGCGCTTCCTGCGCCCGCTTAAAATTCGCGGCCAAAAAGTCCTTTTCGTTTTTGCGCCCATCCAGATTCAGCTCTTCGGAAAGCGCTTTTCCCGGATCGCCCGCACTGTCGCGGGCGCGCAGGCACCGCTCTTCCAGTCCGGCCGGTATGGACCGCACGCGGTGGCGCAGCTCTTTGAGCCGGCCCGCCAAATCCTTATTTTGAAACCGGAACCGCGCCAGATCTTCACAGGCCCGAAGCCCTTCCGAAGCCCGGTTCAGATTGGCGTCGATCATTCGATCATACAAATTCATGTTGCTTCTCCTTTCCGCACTTTAGCGGCAATATTGGGATTTGACAAGGCAAGTTCCAGGGCAAGATCCGCCTGTTTCGCCGCAGCCAGCATGACGCGGGGACAAAGCGGCACATACGAATCAATGCCGCTCTCAAAGTCGCCCACCAGATAGAGGTATTCCCCCATCCGGCGCGTTGTCATGCGGTCGGTATTGCCATATCCTGCAATGCCGGAAGCGCAGATTACATATTTCTTGCGGGACGCTCCCGCCACGGCAAGCATCTGCTTGTCCGCGGCCCCGTCAAAAGCTTCGATCCAGATATCGCAGTCTCCTAACAAGTCCGCTGCGTTCTCCTGCGTCACCCGGGCAAACACTGTCTGAATCTGGACATCGGGATTGATCCGGAGCAGGTTTTCCCGCAGTGCCTCTACCTTGCGCTGTCCAATCTGGTCGGGAAAGAAAAACTGACGGTTTAAGTTTGAGTCGCTCACCACATCAAAATCCACAATGACAAGCTGGGTAAAACCGCTGCGGACCAGCATATGCGCCGCATTGGAGCCAAGCCCTCCCGCTCCGGCAACCGCGATGCGAACCGCAGAAAGCGTTTGCAGTTCCTCCTCGGATAAATACCGTTTCAATCCTTCCCGAAAAACGTTTTTTCCCATTTAAATCTCATCCCAGTCTTTGTATACACACTGATAACCGTGCCGGTGGATCGCTTCGGCCATTTCCGGAACGCTTCGGGGATCGGAGATTTCAAACTGTCCCTCCGTTTTGGGGGATTCCGCATGGCCGCCCACTTCTGTGACGGAACCTGCCGACATTTTTGTAACGCCAAGCCCAATCAAATGGTCGCGGAATTCCGGCGTCTCGCGTGTGGAAACCGTGATGCCCAGCCGCGGCAGGAAAAGGCGCAGCGCCGTCATGGCCTGCACAATGGCGCGGTCGTCCACTTCGCATTTGGGGTGAAACGTCCCTTCTCCCGCACAGGGGCGGATACGCGGCAGAGAAACCGCAATGTCGGTGCCGGGATAGCGGTCGGTTAAGTATTTTGCGTGCAGGGCCGTATAAAAGACCTCGCGCCGCCATTCGTCCAGTCCCAGAAGCGCGCCGATGTTGACGCTGCGGTACTGCGCGATACAGGCCTTTTCGGGGCTGTCCAGCCGCGTGCGGTAATCGTGCTTAGGCCCGGAAGGATGAAGGATAGGATAAATATCCTCGTTATAGGTTTCCTGGAACATGGTAAAGCTGTCCACACCTGCCTCATAGAGCATTTCATACTCTTCCTGCGTAAGCGAATACACCTCAATGCAGATGGAGCTCACATACTTTCTTAAAATGCGCGCACAGTCCGCAATATAAGACGGCGGCGTAACGGCGCGGGATTCGCCCGTCAAAATGATGATATGGCGCACCCCCATTGCCTGGATTGCCGCGCCTTCCCGCTCTACTTCTTCCATGGTCAGGCGGGAGCGGGAAATGTGGTTGGTCCGGTTAAAGCCGCAGTAAATGCAGGCATTTTCACAGTAGTTGGCCAAATACAGCGGCGTAAACATCAGGATGGTTTTCCCGAAATTCCGAATGGTGAGCTCGTTGGATTTTTGTGCCATTGCCTCCAGATGATCCTGTCCCGCCTTCGGGGACAAGAGCGCCAGAAGATCCATCTCGCTTTTTTTCGGCTTGTTCAGAGCCGTATGGATGGCGCTGTCCGAAAGAGAAGCGAAAAAACCGTCGTAATCAAATTCTTTGTATTGTTTGTAGATCTCATAAAAACTCATAATCGTCCCTCCGAATCAGTGCAAAAAGCCAGTCAGCGGGGACGAAGCGGACGCCTTGCCGTCTCCGACGCTTCCCAAGCCGGCCAAATAGGCCGTGCGGCCTGCTTCAACCGCTTTGGCAAACGCTTCGGCCATGCAGATGGGGTCATTTGCCGAGGCGATGGCCGTGTTCACCAGAACAGCCGCCGCTCCCATCTCCATTGCCTCTGCGGCCTCCGATGGCTTTCCGATTCCAGCGTCTACTACGACGGGAAGATCGATCTCGTCAATCAGGATCTGTACCATTTCCTTTGTGCGAAGGCCGCGGTTGGTACCAATCGGCGCACCGAGCGGCATAATTGCAGCGGCGCCTGCGTCGCGCATCCGGCGGGCGGCATATAAGTCCGGCAGCATATAGCAGAGCGGGATAAATCCGTCCTCGGACAAAAGGCGCGCTGCACGGGCTGTTTCTTCGTTGTCCGGAAGCAGATAGGTATTGTCTGAAATAACTTCAATTTTGATAAAGTTTCCGCAGCCGGCAGCCCGCGCCAGGCGCGCAATGCGAAGCGCCTCTTCGGCCGTACGGGCCCCGGAGGTGTTGGGCATTAAGGTAACCGTTTTGGGAATATAGTGTAACACGCTCCTTTGCGGCGCGTCAAAATCCATGCGCCGGACGGCCGCTGTAACGACCTGTGCACCGGAGCGTGCAATCATATCCGGAATCAGCGCATCGTCGCTGAATTTACCGGTTCCTACAAACAGGCGGCTTTGAAATTCCCGCCCTCCAATAATAAGTGTATCTTCCTGTTTCATATAGATCCTCCCTTAATAATTCTCACTGGTTTCTTTCCTTTTTGATGATCAGCCCCCGCCGACAAAGCGGAGTACCTCGAGCACATCGCCCTCCTGAAGAATGCTGGATGCAAACGCTTCCTTGGAAAGAATCTCCCCATTGTATTCCACCGCAACCGCATCGCACGGCAGATCTTTTTCCTTCAAAAACTGCGCGATGGAAATAGGTGCGGAAAGCTCTGCCGGTTTCCCGTTGAGCTGGATTGTCATCGTAATCGCCTCCTTCAATCAAAAAGCGGGAGCTATCCCGACGGATGCTCCCGCAAATGGCTGCAAAGTTTCGTTTTCAAGAAAAAAGCACATATCCTGCTTGGGATATGTGCTTCATTTTATCTTTATTTTGCTTCCCTACGACAGTATTAACCGACAGGTTCAAAGGGTCAGGTTTTAACCTTCTCAACTCCGGAGAGTCCCCCCGCATATTCAGTTTTTCGATCTTTTTCTTCTTTATTTTATCACTCTGGTCAAAGCTTGTCAATGGGAAGGCCAATAAATCTCTGTATCTTTGGATCAATAAAAACCGTTGTATTCTTTCTTTGGGCATTGACATATGGTATGTTATGATTCATATAATTATCGATAAAGCATATGCTGTGCTTTGTATACGGAGCGCACAAATTTACTGGAGGAATTTGAATGAAAATCAATATCACACATATGAAAACCTTCAAACGAGCTCTCTCATCTATTCCCTTCTCTTTCATACTGATTGAGAAACACTTCCATATTCCGTACTGTTCTCTCGTCAATATAGTGTTCAATCCGCTCCGTTTGCACCAGCTCATCTTCTGATTGGTTCAGCCAGCATAAAAACCGGTTGATGATATCATGGCGGTGCAGCAGAGAATCGCCGATTTCCGTTCCTTCCTCAGTCAAATAGACCAGACCGTATTTTTCGGATGAGATAAGGCCTTTTTCTTTTAAATTCGACACCATCTTTGAGGCAGATGATGGTTTAACATGAAGCTTTTTCGCTAAAATATTGATGTGTACTGCATTGCCTCCCTCCGCCATGCGGCGGATCATTTCCAGATAATCCTCCATGGCAGGGGTATAATGGGGCTTTTCCAGCCTGTCATATCCATTTGGAGTTCGGAAATTGAGATTTTCGTCTAATTTTGTCATATTTTTACTCCCAAATTGTCACAGCGATCATTCGATCACATATATTAATGATAGGGAAATAAGTTTCCTTCCTCTAATTCTTATGACAGGAAGTAAAATGATATGAACGCAACGACTTTGAATCAGGTAAAAGAAGGAGAGATCGTAGAAGTAACCGCCCTTCATTCAGAAGGAACAATGCGGCGGCGCCTGCGCGACATCGGCGTGATTGAGGGAACCAAAATCCAATGCCTGCAAAAAAGTGCCTCGGGCGACCCCATTGCGTACTTAATCCGCGGAGCTGTCATAGCTCTTCGGAAAGACGACTCTTCTCTCATTGAAGTAACCGAAGCTTAAACAAACCGCCGGGCGGCTGGTGCCGCCCGGCAAAAATTCAAACCAACTGGAAGGAATGATCGTATGGAAGCGGCCAGCTTTGCTATAACAACAGAAAATCAGGCTCCTGAACCTCTTAAAATTCACAAAGAACACCCAAATGATAAGATCATTGCTTTGGCGGGCAATCCAAATGTGGGAAAAAGCACAGTTTTTAACGCACTCACCGGAATGAAGCAGCATACGGGAAACTGGCCGGGAAAAACGGTTGCCAGTGCCCAGGGAACCACTTTATACAACGGCACAAATTATATTTTAGTAGATCTGCCCGGTACATATTCGTTGATGGCTCATTCAGCCGAAGAAGAAATTGCACGCGATTTCATCTGTTTCGGCGGGGCGGACGCCGCCATTGTAGTCTGCGATGCAACCTGTCTGGAACGAAATCTCAATTTAGTCCTGCAAACCATTGAAATCACAAGCCATGTGATCGTATGTGTGAACCTAATGGACGAAGCAAAAAAGAAAAAAATCTGGATTGATTTCCGGAAGCTTCAAAACCGCTTGGGCGTTCCGGTCATCAGCACAGAAGCGCGCTCCCGGAAAGGGTTTCATCAATTGCTGGATCAACTGGAAAAAACCTGCAGCACTGCAGCTTCACCCGTTACCGCCATACAAACAAATTATCCGGGAGCAGTGGAAGACGCACTGCAAATTTTAGCGCCCGTTCTTTCTCCCCACTTAGAGGGCAAGCTCAATTCCCGCTGGCTTGCCATCAAGCTGCTGGAAAACGACAACGAGCTCATTTCCAGCTTCCATCAGCATCTTGGGAAAAATATCTTGGATTTGCCCGATGTAGCCGAAGCACGAAGCCAAGCCCAGGAACTTCTTGCCGCACACGGTCTTTCTCCCGAAACCGTAAGCGACTGCATCGTATCGGCTCTTATCATGCAGGCGGAAGCCATTGCCGCCGAATGCGTCACGTTTGAAAAAAAGGAATACAATTTACGCGACCGCAGGCTGGACCGCTGTCTCACAGGACGCTGGACCGGCATCCCGATTATGCTTCTGCTTTTGGCGTTCATTTTCTATCTCACTATGACGGGAGCAAACTACCCTTCCGCCCTGCTCTCCGATGCTTTGTTTTGGCTGCAGGACCGGCTGACCGATTTTTTCCATTGGGCCGGCGCACCGGAATGGCTGCACGGCGTTTTGGTTTTGGGAGTTTACCGGGTATTAGCTTGGGTAGTCTCCGTCATGCTCCCGCCTATGGCAATCTTTTTCCCGCTGTTTACTCTCCTGGAGGACTTGGGATATCTTCCCCGCGTGGCGTTTAACCTGGATCACCAGTTTAAAAAATGCGGCTCCTGCGGAAAGCAGGCCCTTACCATGTGCATGGGATTCGGCTGCAATGCAGTAGGAGTAACGGGCGCACGCATCATTGATTCGCCCCGCGAGCGTCTGATTGCCATTTTAACCAACAACTTTGTCCCCTGCAACGGACGGTTCCCAACTATGATTGCCATCATATCCATGTTCT